>JBOFTG010000136.1:0-3014 GCA_051651945.1 Fusobacteriaceae bacterium
ATATTTTTTTATATATCTTACAGCAAGATTGGTGTGTATATATTGGCTATTAAGAGCCACAAGTAAATATTTTTTCATATTTTCTCCATTTTTAAATTTTATAGTTATGCTTATTTTTTATTATTTTTTTGAAATTCTAGATGCTCTTTATATGTTTTACTAAAGAAATGACTTCGATCTCCTCTAGCGACAAAAAAAAGATATTCGGTATTAGCAGGTTTAAATGATGCTTCAATTGAATTTTTATCGGGATTTGCTATTGGAGCTGGAGGAAGCCCCTTATACTTATAAGTATTATACGGTGAATCAATCTCTAAATCTTTGTAATACATTCTTTTTTTCTTATAATCATAAAGATAGTTTACAGTAGCATCTGAAGAGAGTGTCATACCTTTTTTTAGACGGTTATAAAAGACAGAAGCTATAAGAGGTTTTTCATCTTGAAGTATCGCCTCTCTCTCTATTATTGATGCAAGTATAAGTTTTTTGTAGAAATCATCTTTATCTGGATACAATTCAGAAGGGAATTTTTTTAAAAATTCACCAAGAACAACATTTAAAATCTGTGTTTTACTATAATTTTCTGGAATAAAGTATGTTTCAGGATATAGATAACCTTCAAAATTTCCATTCGGAGTTGGATATGGAAATTTTATTTTTTTAAAAGTTTCAAGATAGTCATTTTCAACTTCGGAATCCCCTTTAGAAAGAAGATTCAATATATTTTTAAGACTATACCCTTCTGGGATAGTGAGTTTAAAGACTTTAGATTTTCCAGATTCTAAAAGTTCTATTATATCTTTTATTGAGTAAACACCTCTAATCTCATAATATCCAGCCTTGAGGGATCGACCACCATTTTTTTCATACTTAAGATAGTAACGAAATGGTAATTTTTCTGAAAATTGTAGTTTTTTCAAAGATGTTCTCAAGGGCTTGTCGCCAGAGATCTCTAAGATTAGATTGTAATGTTCTTTAGTATTTATAAAATTATTATAATAATTATATACTGTAAAAGTAAATCCAGATATTATTGTAATAAAGAGTATTAAGGTTAAAAAAAGTTTTTTCATATTGCATCTCCTAATTCGAAATCATCTTATATATTTTACCATAATTTTCAAAAAAAAACCTCCCTAAATGGGAGGTTTTGAGTTTTTTTATCTTTTTACTTTAGCTTTTTCTACTAGAGGTTTCTTTCCAGCTCTCTCTATCTCAAAACTCTCTATTATCTGTTCAGCTTCTTTGAAAGGAACTGAAACAAATGAGAAGTTTTCATAAAGCTCAACATTTCTTATCTTGTTTTCATTTACATTAGCTTTTTGACTGATTGTATTTAGAAGTTTCTTTAAAGTTATTCCATCTTTCTTTCCAAGTGCAACGAAAAGTCTAACTTTACCTGTGTTTTCTAATGATCCGTCATCAGAAGACTCATCATTGTCTCTTCCTCTGTTTCTATCAGGTCTTTCTCTTCTATCAGATCTGTCAGTTCTTTCTCTTCTGTCGTTTCTATCAAATCTTTCGTTTCTATCAGATCTCTCGTTTCTGTTTCTGTCTCCAGTTGTTTCGATTTCAGAGTAGTTGCTTTCGTCTAATTCATGATCATATGCATTTTTTAGAAGTGCAGCTATTATTGTATGAGGATCAGAGTTAAGCATAAGCTCATTGGCCATAGCATTGAAGTTTTCAAAAGTTTTTGACTCGATTACAGTTTCGATATCAGAGAATATTCTTACTTTTTTAGCTTCGATAACATCTTTTATTCTAGGTACTTTTTCTTTTCTTATTTCAGTTTTAGTAACTTTTTGTATGTAAAGAAGTTTTCTGTATTCAGATGGAGTTATGAAAGTAATAGCAGTTCCTTGCTTTCCAGCTCTTCCAGTTCTTCCAATTCTATGAACATATGACTCTGCCTCTTGAGGTATAGCATAGTTAATAACGTGTGAAAGATCGTTTACATCTATTCCTCTAGCAGCAACGTCAGTAGCTACAAGAACATTAAGTTTTTTAGCTTTAAATCTCTTAAGAGTAACCTCTCTGTGGTTTTGGCTGATATCTCCGTGAAGACCATCTGCATCATAACCTCTATCATTAAGCTTTCCTACAAGCTCATTAACATCATTTTTTGTTCTACAGAATACTATTCCGTAGAAATCTTGTGCAAGATCTATTATTCTGCAAAGTGCTTCAAACTTATCTCTATCTTTTACTTCAAAATATATTTGGTCAGTAAGGTTAGTTGTAAGTTCTCTAGCTTTTACAGATAAAACTTCATGATCTTTCATGTGTGTTTTAGCTATTTTAAGTATTTCTGGAGCCATTGTAGCCGAGAAAAATAGCATTTTTTTGTCTTCGTTAGTTGAAGAAAGTATTTTTTCGATATCCTCAACGAATCCCATGTTAAGCATTTCATCAGCTTCATCTAGAACAAAGAACTTTAGATTATCTATCTTAAGTATTCCTCTGTTCATAAGATCCATTACTCTTCCAGGAGTTCCTACTACTACATCTACACCTTTTTTAAGTTGTCTAATTTGGAAGTCCATAGACTGTCCTCCATAAACTGGAGCTACTCTTATTTTTCTTCCGTAAGAAAGAGCGTGCATCTCTTCAGATACTTGAACAGCTAACTCTCTTGTTGGTGTAAGAACAATAGCTTGAATAGATTTTGCATTTTCTTCTATCTGCTCTAATATAGGTAGAGAGAAGGCAGCAGTTTTTCCTGTTCCTGTCTGTGCTTGACCGATTATATCTTTATCTCCTGATAATAGTGCAGGGATTGTTAATTCTTGTATTGGACTTGGTTTCTCATATCCTTTTTTTGCAAGACCTTTAAGAGTCTTTTCTGTTAATCCTAAATTTTTAAATTCTACTAATTTTTCTAACTTATCCATTAGTCACTTCCTTTTTTTTCTCAAAATTTTTTATTTCATTTCAAATTCGCCACGGATATTTTATAAAAAGAATATATCTAGATGGCTATTTAAAACAGGAAAAAATAGCTGACTAGATAA
>JBOFTG010000137.1:0-1303 GCA_051651945.1 Fusobacteriaceae bacterium
TAAATCAATATTTCCAACACAATCAGATAAAATTAAAGGTAATCCAACAGACATAGCTTGAAGAACTGATAGTGGTAGTCCTTCCCATAACGAAGTTGATAAATATACATCTCCTTTACAAAGTTCTTCTAAAACTTCTTTTTGATTTTTCCAACCTGTTATATTTATATTTGAACTTTTCAGTTCATGTTTAAGCTCTCCATCACCAATCCAAGTAAATTTTATTCTCTTATCATCTAAGAATTGTTCAGCTATCTCGTTGAATAATTTTGGATTTTTTTGATATGTTATTCTTCCTAGTGTAACTATATTGATAATATCTTTATCTTTTTGTACCGTTGGTAACTCTTTTGGTGTCTCAATTCCATTATATATATAGTTAGCTTTTCTTATCCCTTTCTCAATCATATAATCAGCCTCTGATTTTGAACAGGCTATAATATCTCCACCCATATACATACCTATTTTTTCAAACAATATATATAAACTGTTTTTCAAGTTTGAAACATCTTTTCTTAAAAAAGAAACTCCATGAGTTGTATATATAATTTTATCTTGTTGATTTTTTAATCTTCCAACTACTCTACCTATAAACCCAGCTTTTGAAGAATGAAGATGAATTTTATCATAATTTTTTTGTAATAAGATTTTAGATAACTCTTTTGCTGCTAAAAAATCTTTTTTTAAGTTTACTTCTCTAGTTGCATTTTCCCAATGAATAAACTGAACTCCTTCAGAAAAATCATCTCTAAAATTTTGTTTAAAATTTTCTCTTTTAGCGTATAAAATAGTGTGATTGAATTCTGGAAGCCCATTAACTAACGATACAATAAAATCATATACTCCACCACTAAAGCATTCAGCTACATGCAGTATCTCTTTTCTCATTAATAAGCCCCCTTTTTACTCACAACATTCTTCACTGTTTTTATAAGTATTATAATATCAAGCCATAAGCTCCAGTTTCTTATATAGTATAAGTCTAGGGCTATTCTCTCATCATAATCCTCTACATCAGATCTTCCATGTGCTTGCCACATACCTGTTATTCCTGGCTTAACCTGGAATATCTTTTTACCCATCTCTGTACCATAGTACATCTCTACCTCTTTCTGTACAACAGGTCTCGGTCCAACAAGACTCATCTCACCTTTTAATACATTCAAAAACTGTGGAAACTCATCAAGTGATGTTCTTCTTAAAAAAGCTCCTGCAGGTGTTATCCTTGGGTCATTTTTAAGCTTAAAGTTTGTATAAAACTCTTTTCTGACATCCTCGTTCTCAGCCAACATCTTTTCCAATC
>JBOFTG010000138.1:0-10695 GCA_051651945.1 Fusobacteriaceae bacterium
AGAGATTCAATTTTAAAAATCAAGTGCTAAGGAGATTTTATGAAGGAAAGATTAGATATTTTACTTGTAGAAAAAGGTTTTTTTGAAACAAGAGAGAAAGCAAAAAGAGCTATTATGGCTGGGAATGTCATAGTGAATGAGAAAAAAATAGATAAAAGTGGAACCTTCATAAAACTTGACGTAGAACCTAATATCCGTATAAAAGGTGATACATGCCCATATGTTAGTAGAGGTGGATATAAGTTAGAAAAAGCCATAAAAGTTTTTGATATCGATTCGAAAGACAAAAATGTTTTAGATATAGGATCTTCTACAGGTGGATTTACAGATTGTGCTCTACAAAATGGAGCTCAATTCGTATACGCTGTAGATGTAGGGACAAATCAATTGGACTATAAATTAAGAGGAAATCCTAAAGTGAAATCTATGGAAAATAAACATATAAAAGATCTTACTATAGAAGATTTAGACAACAATAAAATAGACCTTATGGTGATGGATGTATCATTTATCTCGATAACAAAAGTTATCCCATATTTGATAAAATTCTTTCATGAAAAAACAGAATTAATGGCACTTATAAAACCACAGTTTGAAGTAGGAAGAGAAAATATAGATAAAGGTGGCATAGTTAGAGATAAAAAAAATCATCTTTTAGCTATTAAAAATATAATAGAATGTTGCAAAGAAAATGGATTGAATTTAAAAAAGATAGATTTTTCACCTATAAAAGGTGGGAAAGGGAATGTTGAATATATTACTTTGATAAGTTTTGGAAGCTGTGGGGAAGAGTTTTCAAAAGAAGAACTTATGAATATAATAAAAGATGGTGAGAATTTAGGGGGACAGGTATAGATATGGGAAATGTTAAAATTAATCTAAAAAAAATTATAGTTGGTCTTTTTATAACTATTGGGTCATTAAGTTATGCAAATGAAAAAACTAATAATAGAGGATTTTTATCTAATATAAGAGAGCTTAAAGAGATTTCTGATATAATAGATCTTGTAAGTGATAACCATGTAGGAGAAAAAGAAGTAGACAAAAAAGAATTGTTGCACGGAGCTTTAAAAGGTATTGTTGATGCATTGGAAGATCCTCACTCTAACTATTTAACTAAAGATAATATGAGTGATTTTAGAGAGGATATAAAAGGGAAGTATCCTGGGGTCGGAATGATAATTCAGAAAAAAAAGGATGAACCTCTTTTAGTTGTTTCTCCAATTGAAGATACACCAGCATACAAAGCTGGAATAAAACCTAAAGATAAAATTTTAAGTATAAATGACGAATCTACGCTATCACTTACTTCGGATGAAAGTGCTAAAAAACTTAAAGGTGAAGCTGGAACAAAGGTAAAATTAAAAGTTTATAGAGAAAGTTTGAAAGAAACAAAAGAGATACAGTTAACTAGAGAAATTATAAAATTAAAATATGTCAAAAGTAACATGTTGAAAAATAATATAGGATATTTGAGACTTACTCAATTTGGAGAAAATGTATATCCTGATCTTGCAAAAGAATTAACTTCTCTACAAAAAAATGGAATGAAAGGGCTTGTACTAGATTTAAGAAATAATCCAGGTGGAGCTTTAGATCAAGCTGTGAAAATCTCTTCTATGTTTATAGAAAAAGGTAAAATAGTTACAACTAGAGGTAGAAATAAAGATGAGCAGATATCTATGCGTGAGGGAAAATATTTTGGAGATTTTCCTTTAGTGATTCTTATAAATAACGGTAGTGCATCAGCATCAGAAATTGTTTCAGGAGCTGTTAAAGATTATAAACGTGGAACATTAATAGGTGATAAATCTTTTGGAAAGGGAAGTGTTCAAACTTTGATTCCTCTTCCTGACGGCGATGGAATAAAATTAACAATTGCCAAATATTATACCCCTAACAATATATCTATACATGGAATAGGAATAGAGCCAGATATAAAAGTAAAAGAGGATGAGGATTATCTGCTTTTCGACTCTGTTGTAACAAATGTTAGCGAAGAAGCAACTAAAGAGAATAGAGCTCAGATTATAAAAGAGATAAAAGGCGAAGATAAAGCTAAAGAATATGAGGAAAAGATTGACTATCAGTTGGATAAAGCGATAGAGGTTATATCTAAAAAAATAGGAATAGATTATATTGCAAAAATTCCACCAATAAAAGCTGAAGATGAAAAAAATAAAAAATAAAATAGATTTACGAAAAAAGGGAGAGAGTTATGTTATATATAGTAGCTACACCAATAGGGAACTTAGAAGATATAACCCTACGTGCAATAAGAGTGCTCAAAGAGAGTAATTATATATTTGCAGAAGATACAAGAGTTACAAAAAAACTCCTTTCACACTTAGATATTCAAAATACTGTCTATAGATATGATGAACATAGCAAACATCATCAAATAGAAAATGTAATGAAGCTTTTAAAAGAAAATAAAACAGTTGCTCTTGTTACAGATGCAGGAACACCTTGTATATCTGATCCAGGATGGGAGTTAGTTGACTCAGCTTTAAAAGAAGGGATAAAAGTTATCCCAATTCCAGGAGCTAGTTCGATGACGGCTGCAGCATCAGTAGCAGGAATTAGTATGAGAAGATTTACTTTTGAAGGATTTCTTCCTAAGAAAAAAGGACGTCAAACTCTTCTGAAAAGTTTTCAGAATGAAGATCGTTCTATAATTATTTTCGAATCTCCTAATAGAATAGAAAAAACTTTAAGAGATATAAGAGAATTTGTGGGAGAGAGAGAAGTTGTAATAATAAGAGAGATTACAAAAATATATGAAGAGATTTTAAGAGGAACAACAGAGGAGCTTATTGAAAAATTAGTTCAAAAACCTATTAAAGGTGAGATAGTGCTTCTGATAAAAGGAAAAGA
Source organism: Fusobacteriaceae bacterium (assembly GCA_051651945.1). GTDB lineage: Bacteria > Fusobacteriota > Fusobacteriia > Fusobacteriales > Fusobacteriaceae > JAGNZR01. The sequence goes on from JBOFTG010000138.1 coordinate 2,878, forward strand.
AGAGGAAGAGAGAGTCAAAAAAAATAAGTATCCGAAAGAGGAAGACTTAGATGAAGATGATTTCGAAGAAGAAGAACTTGAGGACGGTGAAGAGTAATGTCAATGACTAAAATAAACTGGTATCCAGGTCATATGAAGAAAACAAAAGAGATAATTCAAGAGAATATGGCTCTTGTGGATGTAGTTTTGGAAATAGTAGATGCAAGAATACCTTTATCAAGTAAAAATCCAGATATAGTTAGATTTGCGAAAAATAAAAAAAGAATATTGCTTATAAATAAATCAGATTTAGTTGATAAAGAGGATCTAAAATTCTGGATAGATTATTTTAAGAGTAATAATATGGCAGATGAAGTTTTGGGTATAAGTGCTGAGACAGGTTTAAATGTTAAAGAGCTGTATAAGCTGATAGACAAGGTGACTTTTGAGAGAAGAAAAAAACTTATGGCAAAAGGGTTACGAACAGTTACAAATAGAATAATGATAGCAGGAATTCCGAATGTTGGAAAATCTAGATTGATAAACAGAATAGTAGGAAAAAATAGTGCTGGAGTTGGAAATAAACCAGGATTTACAAAGGGTAAACAGTGGGTTAGAATAAAAGAAGGTCTTGAACTTTTAGATACTCCTGGAATATTATGGCCAAAATTTGAAGATGAGCAAGTAGGTTTAAATCTAGCTATAACAGGAGCTATAAAAGATGAGATTCTTCCAGTAGAAGAGGTTGCTTCTCAGCTAATAGGAAAGATGAAAGCTTATGGAAAATGGAGAATACTTCGTGATAAATATAAACTTTTAGAGGAAGATTATAGTGAAGTAGATTTAGAGATAGTTGAAAAAATTGCTATTAGAATGAAAATGATTATGAAAGGTGAAACACCTAACATTCTCCAAGCAGCTTATACGATTCTAAGAGACTACAGAGCATGTCGACTTGGTAAATTTGGTGTTGATAGAGAGAAGAGAGAAGAGATACAGGGAGAATAGTTTATGAAAAAAGGGGATAAACTTTATTTAGATTTAGATAAAGTTGAAAAGATACTTGTAAATTTTATAAAAGAAGAGGTAGAAAAGACAGGTTTTAAAAAAGTTGTTTTAGGTCTTTCTGGGGGGATAGATTCGGCTATAGTTGCATATATAGCTTCAAAAGCTTTGGGTCCTGAAAATGTTATGGGAATAATGATGCCTTACAAACTTTCAAGTAAAGAGAGTTTAGAACATGCTCGACTTGTAATAGAAAGTTTAGAAATAAAATCAAAAATGGTAGAGATAACTCCCATGGTAGATGCTTATTTTGCTTTAGAACCTGAGATAAGTAATCTTAGAATGGGTAATAAGATGGCACGTGAGAGGATGAGTATTCTTTTTGATTATTCGGCAAAAGAGGGAGCTTTAGTTTTAGGTACTTCAAATAAAACTGAGATTCTTTTAGGATATAGCACCCAGTTTGGAGATTCAGCATCGGCTATTAATCCTATAGGTGATTTATATAAAACTCATGTGTGGGAACTTTCTAAATATATGGGTGTTCCCAAAGAACTTATAGAGAAAAAACCAAGTGCTGATCTATGGGAAGGTCAAACAGATGAGGGAGAGCTAGGATTCTCATATCTTTTAGCTGATGAGATTCTTTACAGAATAGTTGATGAGAGAAAATCAGCAGATGAAGTAGAGATGGAAGGCTACTCAAAAGAGATAATTGATAAAATTCAAAATAAGATAAAATTTTCTCAGTATAAGAGAAAATTACCGATAATTGCAAAAATATCATCAAGATCAATAGGAAGAGATTTTAGATATCCGCGAGATTGGGGAGTTTAAAAAGCAGAGGGAGGATCATGTTAAGAGAACAGGAACTAAGAGATGAGATAGAAGAATTTAGAAGAGAAAAAAATCGTATAAAAGAGATTGTTGGTGAAATCGGAGGTTCACAAGCCAGCAAACAGCATAAAGCGGTAAATATACTTTTAATAGCTATAATTGTTGTTATCTTAGTTGTAGGGATAGCTCTAGACAAACTGGATATAGTAACTACATTGGAAGTTGCTATATTAGTAGGGATTTTTAAAATTATATGGATGATATATGAGTTTCAAAGGGTAAACCATTTTCAATTTTGGATATTGAATTCTCTCGAGTTTAGAATAAATGAGATTCATAAAAAGGTAAAAACAATTGAAAAAAATTTAGATAATAAAAATTTGAAGCAGAAGATAGATAGTGACTCTTTCGGTGAGTAACCACAATGTAATCAACCTCAGTAATATATAGTTACTGAGGTTTTTTATTAAAAAAAATGTTGACAATGAAATAAATAAATGTTATTCTTCTTATATGAATTAGCACTCTTTATCAGTGAGTGCTAACAAAAAGAGGTGGAGATATTGAATGAAAGAGAAAAATTAGTATTGAATGCCATAGTAAACTACTATCTTACATGTGGGGACACAATAGGCTCAAGAGCTTTGGTGAAAAGATACGGAATAGATTTTTCATCTGCCACAATAAGAAATGTAATGGTTGATTTAGAAGAGAGCGGTTATATAGCAAAAACTCATGCTTCTTCGGGTAGGATACCTACTGATAAAGGATATAGATATTATTTAAATGAACTTTTAGAGATAGAAAAAATAAGTATAGATGAGAAAAAAAGAATAAAAATAGCATATGAAAAAAAAGTAGGAGAGTTAGATCTGTTTCTACAAGAAACTTCGAACCTGCTATCTAAATTGACAAATTATCCAGGATTGGTTATTGAACCGAATCATGATAAGGAAAAAATAAAAAAAATAGAACTTGTTCACATCGATGACAATCTTTTGATGGCTGTTATAGTAATGGAGAATAAAGCTATTAGAACAAAAAAAATTTATCTAGAAGAAAAAATCAGTAGAGATGAAGTTCAAGAGCTTACAAAAGATATCAATGATAGGCTTATGCAAAATCAATTTTCTGATAAAGAGTTAGAAAATCTATTAGAGAAAACAGAAGAACATGGAAAATATCTCGAGATAGAAACGGCGATTGAAAAAGAACTTGCACAAAATATAGAGGGCAAACTTTTTATAAATAATGATATTAATCTTCAATGTGATACTGAAGATAATGCAAAAGTAATGCAGTTTTTTCATCAAAATAGAGATATAAAATCTATTTTTGAAGAACTTGTAGAGACAAAAGAAAAAAATTATGGATCTGTAAATGTACTTTTTGGAGATGAATTAAATATTAAAGGTCTAGAAAATTATAGTTTTGTTTATTCAGCCTATAAACTTGGAAATTCAGAAGGAATAGTAGGAGTTATAGGACCAAAAAGAATGGCATACTCTAAAACTATAGGTCTAGTAGAATATGTAGCAGGTAAGGTTAACAAATTTATAGAGAAAATTGATAAAAAGGAAGTGCTGAAATGACAGAAAAAAAAGATATAAGAGACGAAGAAGTTGAAAGAGTTGCAGCAGAAGAGATAAATGAAGCTGAAATAGAGATATCTGAAATAGAGATTTTACAGATTGAAAATGAAAAATTAAAAGCTGAAATAGAAAATCTTCAAGGTGATTACCTAAGAAAAAATGCTGAATTTCAAAATTTTAAAAAGAGACAGGAGAAAGAGTTAGAAGAACTTAGAAAATTTGCATCTGAAAAAGTTATGGTAAAGCTATTAGATAATGTTGATAATTTGGAAAGAGCAATTGAAGCATCTGCTGGAACAAAAGATTTTGACTCATTAATAAAGGGAGTAGAGATGACTCTCTCTCAGATGAAAGGAATTATGCAATCAGAGGGTGTAGAAGCTATAGAAGCGGAAGGCGCTACTTATGATCCACATGTTCACCATGCGGTGATGGTAGAGGAATCTCCCAGTCACGAAAATGACCAAATTATTCAAGTTTTTCAAAAGGCTTATAAGATGAAAGATAAAGTTATTAGACCAGCAATGGTAAAAGTTTGTAAAAAATAATAAAAATAAAAATATTAGGATATAAATAGGAGGAAAAAAATGGCTAAGATAATAGGAATCGATTTAGGAACAACAAATTCATGTGTAGCAGTAATGGAAGGTGGACCTTTCACAGTAATTACAAATGCAGAGGGAGCAAGAACAACTCCATCAGTTGTAAATATAAAAGAAAATGGTGAAATTATAGTTGGAGAGATAGCAAAAAGACAAGCTATAACAAACCCTACTTCTACAATAGCTTCAATAAAGACTCATATGGGATCAGATTATAAAGTTGATATTTTTGGAAAATCATATACTCCGCAAGAAATTTCAGCTATGATTCTTAAAAAATTGAAAAAAGATGCTGAAAATTATCTAGGAGAATCAGTAAAAGAAGCTGTAATAACTGTTCCAGCATACTTTACTGATGCACAGAGACAAGCTACTAAAGATGCAGGAGTTATCGCAGGTTTAGAAGTTAAGAGAATAATAAATGAGCCTACAGCTTCAGCTCTAGCTTATGGACTTGAGAAACAAAAAGAAGAGAAAGTTCTTGTTTTTGACCTAGGTGGAGGAACATTTGATGTTTCTGTTCTAGAGATAGCAGATGGTGTAATAGAAGTTCTTGCAACAAATGGAAACAACCATTTAGGTGGAGATAACTTTGATGATACTGTAATCCAATGGTTAGCTTCAGAGTTTAAAAAAGAGACAGGAATAGATCTTTTAAATGATAAAATGGCATTCCAAAGATTAAAAGATGCAGCAGAAAAAGCTAAAAAAGAGCTTTCAACTATGATGGAAACTCCAATATCTTTACCATTCATAACTATGGATGCTACAGGACCGAAACATTTAGAAATGAAGCTTACAAGAGCTAAGTTCAATGATTTAACAAGATTATTAGTAGAAGCAACTCAAGGACCAACTAAAACAGCTCTACAAGATGCTGGATTAAATCCATCAGAGATAGATGAGATACTATTAGTTGGAGGATCTACAAGAATACCTGCAGTTCAAGAGTGGGTAGAGCAGTTCTTCGGGAAGAAACCAAATAGAGGAATAAACCCAGATGAAGTTGTTGCAGCAGGAGCAGCTATTCAAGGTGGAGTTCTTATGGGAGATGTAAAAGATATTCTTCTTCTAGATGTAACACCATTGTCACTAGGAATAGAAACTCTTGGAGGAGTGGCTACAAAAATCATAGAGAAAAATACAACTATCCCAGTTAAGAAATCACAAGTATTCTCAACTGCAGTGGATAATCAACCAGCTGTTACAATCAATGTTATTCAAGGAGAGAGAGCTAAAGCTCAAGACAACCATAAGTTAGGAGAATTTAACCTAGATGGGATTCCAGCAGCTCCAAGAGGTGTTCCTCAAATTGAAGTAACATTTGATATCGATGCTAACGGAATAGTTCATGTATCTGCTAAAGATTTAGGAACTGGAAAAGAAAATAAAGTAACAATCTCAGGATCTACAAATCTATCTACAGATGATATTGATAGAATGAAAAAAGATGCTGAATCTCATGAAGCAGAAGATAAAAAATTCAGAGAGCTTGTAGAGACTAGAAACAAAGCTGATATGTTAATCGCTTCTACAGAGAAAACTTTATCTGAGCATTCAGCTAAAGCTACTGAAGATGAGAAAAAAGAGATAGAAGCTGCAACAGAAGAGTTAAAGAAAGTTAAAGATGGAGAAGACAAAGAAGCTATAGATGCAGCAATAGAAAAACTTTCAAAAGCAGCTCATAGATTAGCTGAAGAGATTTACAAGGAAGCTCAAGGAGCCAATGCACAAGGTGAAAATCCAAATGCAGAACCTAAAAAAGCTAATGAAGATGTAGCTGAAGCAGAAATAGTAGACTAATCTCTTTAAATATTATAAAATATAATACAATAATATTGTAGGGGAGTGGTTTAACCATTCCCCTCTTAAGATGGAGGAGAGTTTTTAATGTCAAAAAGAGATTACTATGAAGTACTTGGAATATCAAAATCAGCTTCTGAAACAGAGATAAAAAAAGGATATAGAAAAATGGCGATGCAATATCATCCAGATAAATTTAGCCAAGCATCAGATACAGAGAAGAAGACATCAGAAGATAAATTTAAAGAGATAAACGAAGCATATCAAGTGTTATCAGATTCTGGAAAGAAAGGACAGTATGATAGATTTGGACATGCTGCTTTTGAACAGGGCGGAGCTGGTGGAGGATATAGCGGAGGATTTGGAGGATTTGACTTTGGTGGTTTTGGAGGAGAGGATTTAGGAGATATATTTGGTTCTTTCTTCGGTGGAGGATCTCGTGGTGGAAGAGGAAGAAGAGGCTCTGAACCAGGAAGCGACCTTAGCTATCAAGTAGAGATAACTTTAGAAGAAGCAGCTCTTGGAATTGAAAAAACAATAAATTATAGTAGAAACACAAAATGTGGAACATGTAGTGGAACAGGTGCAAAACCAGGAAGTAAGATGAATAAGTGTTCTAAATGTGGTGGTCACGGAAGAATACTAAAAACTCAAAGAACAATGCTTGGAAATTTCCAAAGTGAAGCGATATGTGATGCTTGCAATGGAAGTGGAGAAATTCCTGAGCAGAAATGTGATACTTGTCACGGAAGAAAGATTGTACGTGAAAATATAGAGAAAAAAATTAAGATACCTGCAGGAATAGATAGTGGTCAAAAACTTAAACTAAGTGATATGGGAGAAGCTAGTTCAACTGGTGGACCGTATGGAGATTTATATGTAATAATAAGAATAAAAAATCATGAATTTTTTGAAAGAGATGAGAGCAATATCTATTGTAGTGTTCCAGTTAGTTATTATACTGCAACAATAGGTGGAGATATAGAGGTGCCAACTCTTTATGGTAAAAAAGTTATGAGAATTCCAGCAGGAACTCAAAATGGAAGTCGTTTTAGCATGAGAGATGAGGGAATAGTAAATTTAAGAACTGGAAGAAAAGGAGTTCAAATAGTAGAAGTTGCTGTTGAAATTCCAATAAATTTAACTGATGAACAGAAAAATTTATTAAAATCTTTTGATGAGAGTTTAAAAGATAAAAACTATAAACTGAAAAAAAGTTTTTTTGATAAATTAAAAGATTTTTTCGAATAATATTTTCGTTGACAAAAAAAAATAAATAAACTATTATATAATTAAAATAAAATACTTCAGGGCAGGGTGAGATTCCCGACCGGCGGTAAAGTCCGCGAAGCTTAGGCTTGATTTGGTGTGATTCCAAAACCGACAGTTAAAGTCTGGATGGAAGAAGTTTGATATCTGTTAAAATACAGATAATGTTTTTTAATTATGCCCAAAGTTTTTACTTTGGGCTTTTTTATTTTGGAGGAGTATATGAAAAAGACAAAAAATATTGCAATGATTGGTGTTCTGGGTGCATTAGCTTTTATTCTGATGATGATTGAGATCCCTTTTCCAATTGCACCTTGGTTAAAATTTGATTTTTCAGATTTAGTTGTGCTTTTTGGCGGATTGGTTGGAGGGTATCTGGTTTCAGTAGGAATTACAATTATAAAACTTGTCCTTAACATTATGATCAAAGGAACACAAACAGCTGGAATAGGTGAAATAACAAGTTTTTTAGCAACGATGTCATATGTACTACCTGTAATATATATATATAAGAGAAAGAAAAAAATAGTTTTAGGACTTTTTATAGGAACATTCTCTTTAACAATTTTATTGATAATGTTAAACTATTTATATGTAACTCCTTTTTATGCAAGGCTCTATAAGATGGATTATATTTTAGAGATGATTAATAAGGGAGATGATTCATATCTGAAATATATATTTTATTATTATGGTTTATTTAATATCATCAAAGGAAGTACACTTTCATT
>JBOFTG010000139.1:0-2656 GCA_051651945.1 Fusobacteriaceae bacterium
GGCACTTAATTTAATCTCTTTCGCTATTAGTTCAGAATACTTTGTAACTCTCACTATATGATGCCCTGTGTCTTCATCACTGTAAGCTGCCGCCATCTCAAAACTGGATATCATAGCACGATTAAGTTTTTCTGTTTTATCTCTATGACTGATATTGCTTCTTAAAAATAAAAGCACTGTTCCCAATATTCCAAGAAGTACAAATACAACAGTTCCAAAAAAATAATAATCTCTTTTTATAATTTTAGGTGAAACAAGCAGTGATTTAAGAGTTGAAAATTCAGTTATATCTTCTGGAAAAACACGAGAAAAAAGATTATGTAAAATCTTATCCTCCTCTTTGAAAGAGAAAGATAGATAATAACCAAAGTCATCCAAAATTCCCAAAATTTTCAATTTTTCTCCTAGATGCATATTCTGTATCTTAGAATCTAGAAAAATAAAATCTCCAATAACATAGTCGATTCTATTGTCATTAACAGCTTTTAAAGCATCGGCTGTATTATTGAAAATAACAAAATCTAAACCCTCCTTAACCGGGATCTCTTCAGTTTCATCATTTATCACAATCCCTATCTTTTTGTTTTTCAGATCTCCTAAAGTTTTTGTATAGTTGTTTCCAACTTTTCCTACAACTACAAGCTCCATTTTATAATACGGTACACTAAGAGGATCTTCTCTATCAAAATCAAATGCCTTAACATGCTTTTTTTCTGGTGAACTGCTCTTTATAATCTCAATAGGAACATCGATTATCTTGCTCATATCATCTAGTGCAGTTGGTATAAATCCTTTGAACTCTCCACCTTTCGTATAAAAGAGAGGTAGATAATCATCTCCATCTGGAACCTCTACCACTATTTTTTCATATTTTTTTTTGACCTCTTTTACAATCTCACTATTTTTAAGAATTTGAGCAGTAAAAATATCTCTATGTCTTACAAAATTTTGAAAGAATTTTTTTTCATCATAAACAGCAACCATTTTTTCAAAAATAGAAAACAGTTCTGGATACTGATTGCCTATAGCAAGTGTATTTTCAATATCTGAAAATTTTTCTACAATATCTATATCCATATCAAGAATCATAAAATATTTCGATTTTCCAAGCAGAAGATCTATCTCTCCATTTTGAAGTTTTTCTACACCCTCCTTAATATTATCCAGAACAACTCTCTTGTATTTAGAAGGTGGAAACTTCATAAAATACTCTCTTGATTCTGTACTGTTTTTCGAGATTCCAACTCTCTGTTTTTTATCTTTCGAAAGTTCTACTCCATGTTTTTTTATTAAAACTATAGAGGTGTTTGAACGAAGAGATAAAAATGAATAATTTTGCATTCTTCCATAATTTTTAGTGGCATTTAAAATCATAGTTTGATTACCTTCATCTATAAGCTTTGTAAACTCAGGAATATCTTTTTTTATAATTTCAAATTTCAAGCCATAATCTTTTTCCATTTTTTGAAGGTACTCATAGTAAACTCCTTGAAACTCACCTTTAGAATCTATATATATGTAGGGAGATTCTGTTTCAGGTATCAAGAGCGGTATCTTTTTTCCAATCTGATTTTCTATCCAACTCTTCTCTAAATTAGATAATGTAATTTTTTTAGTTTCGTTTCTTCCATTATTTAAGATAAGGATAAAAACAGATAATAATAAAGTAAGTATAAATAATATAATATAATTTTTTTTATTTTTCATACAGATATTTTATTCTATTTTGAACTAAAAGTCAACATTTTAACCTGTAATTTTATTCAAATATTCAGCAAATGTCCAGTAAGTATTTTCACTGCCAGAAATTCTAATTTCTATTACATTTGGTTCATCTCTATGAACCTGACCAGTTGCAAAACATTCGTAATAAATACTTAGAAAAAAATAGTAAGCAAATGAAAACCCCGTCTGAATCAGTCGGGGCATTTTTCTATATTATATTCAAAATTTCTTCCAGGGATAGTCCTGTTTTTTCACCTATTACCTCATCTGGCAATAGTCCTCTCAAACTTTTAGCCAATTGAAGTTTCGCCTCTTTTTTCCCTCTTTCTATTCCCTGTTCTATTCCCCGTTCTATTCCTTTTTCTACTGCTTCTGCTATGGCACTTTGAGCATCCAGACGTCCCTTTTCTCTCATACGGTATCTTTCACGTTCATCTTCATCTGCACTGATTATATACAGTTTTTTCTTAGCATTTTTTATCTCACGAATAGAATCTTCTGCATCTTCTACCATATTGCTAGAAGGCTCTTTTAAAAACATTCCCCATCCTGTTAGAGGGTCTTTTACATCATAAATTTTTAATTTAGGAAGTTCTAAAAAATGGATTTCAAAAGCATCATCTAAAGTGAAATTCACATTCAAAAAAGAGATCAGTATACTCTTGTCATTCTCACTCCCAAATATCTTTTTAAATATAAAATCCATCTTAGGATCTAGCAAACTTATGCACATAACATCCCCCTTCACTTTTATTTCTATTCCAATTATACCAAGCACATCTAAAAAAAACTATATTATTCTCCCAATCTCCCGAATAAACTTCAGCTTTACCACTCCTGTAACTCCATTACGCTGTTTTCCTGTTGTTATCTCCAGTACATTCTTATTCGGAGTTTCTGGGTTATAGTATTCCTCACGATACAAAAAACT
>JBOFTG010000140.1:0-2094 GCA_051651945.1 Fusobacteriaceae bacterium
CCCCAATTTTGGTTGTTTTTATAAGCTACTCTACTGTCACAGATTTAGCTAGATTTCTAGGTTTATCAACATCTATTCCTTTAAATATAGATGTGTAGTAAGCTAGTAACTGAAGTGGAACTACAGAAAGAAGCCCCGTTGTCAAATCTAATGTATCCGGAATAGATATAAATTCATCTGACATCTCTCTTATCTCGTGATTTTTTTCTTGAGATACTGTAATTATATGTGCACCTCTCGCTTTCAACTCTTTTATATTTGACATAGATTTCTCTAACAGTTCTTGCTGTGTTGCCATAACAACTACAGGTACACCTTTTTCAATAAGAGCTATTGTTCCATGTTTTAACTCTCCACTTGCAAAAGCTTCAGTATGTATATATGTAATCTCTTTCATTTTAAGAGATCCTTCCATAGCAACTTTATAATCTAAACCTCTTCCTATATAAAAACCACTCAATGATTCAGCAAAATTTTCACCTATAGATTTTATAATAGATTCATCTTTAAATAACTCTTCCATCTTATTAGGGACTTTAAACAGTTCATCTATTATCTCTTTTTTACTATCAAAATCTATAGTTTTTCTAATGTCTGCTAAATACAAAGCTAATAGTTGAAGTGTGAGAACTTGATTTGTATATGCTTTTGTAGAAGCAACAGCTATCTCTGGACCTGCCATAGTATAAATTACTCTATCAGATTCCCTCGCAATAGTTGACCCCACAACATTTGTAACAGCAAGAGTCAAAGCACCTTTTCTCTTACATTCTTTCATAGCTAAAAGAGTATCTAATGTCTCTCCAGACTGAGATACAAAAATTGCCAAGCTATTTTCTCCTACAAATGGAGTAGAATATCTAAATTCTGACGCTATCTCTGTATCAACCCTTAAATTCGCCAACCTTTCTATGGCATATTCTCCTTGTAAACCAGCATGATAAGCTGTTCCACATGCAACTATATAGATTTCTTTTATTTTTTCCATATCTTCCACAGTAAGAGCATTCTCAAAATTTATAGAGTAATCTTCAAGATTTACTCTTCTTTTTAAAGTTTCTCTTAAAGTTTCAGGTTGTTCATAAATCTCTTTTATCATAAAATGAGGATAACCTGCTTTCGTTGCTTGTTCTAAACTCCATTTTATCTCATGCTTCTCACGAACAGTTATCTTATCCTCTTTGTCAAAAATTTTAATCGTTTCACAATCAAGTAATGCATAGTCTCCATTTTCTAAAAAATACACATCTTTCGTATATTTTAAAAGTGCCGGAACATCTGATGCTATATAATTAGCACCCTTTCCTATACCTATAACTAATGGGCTATCTTTTCTTGCACATGCCAACTGATCTGGATGGTCTTTATGAATTATCCCTAAGGCATATGTTCCTCTTACTCTTTCTAAAACTTTTTTAAGAGTACTAATCATCTCTCCATCATAGTAATAATGAAAAAGGTGAGCTAAAACTTCAGTATCAGTTTCAGATATAAATTCATACCCCATACCTATCAACTCTTTTTTTAAACCTATATAATTTTCAACTATACCGTTATGTATAACTGCTACACTTTTATCTTTACTAAAATGAGGATGAGAGTTTATATCTGATGGAGCACCATGAGTTGCCCACCTTGTATGACCTATACCCGTATTTGAATTCATAGAATTTTCCATGAGATAATCACTTAAAACTTTTAATTTCCCTGTTTTTTTCTCTATTCTTATTTCACCATTTTCAATTATAGCTATTCCTGAAGAGTCATACCCTCTATACTCTAGCTTAGATAACCCTTCTAAAATAACTTCTACAGCATCTCCATGCCCTACATATCCTACAATACCACACATAATTTCCCTCCATTTTTTTCATCTACAGAATCCCTAACTGTGTGGATTATACTCGATTTTCCAATCAATTACAAGCTTAATTAAAAATTAGTTCTTCTACAGAACATCTGATTTTTTATTCAAAAAAAAGTAGAGACCTTAATCTCTACTTAAATTTTTTCGTTAATTAAACTTTATTTCCTTTATATTTTTCTGCTTGTTATCCATTCAGAATTTTTTCCCATACCATAATTTTCCATAAA
>JBOFTG010000141.1:0-14518 GCA_051651945.1 Fusobacteriaceae bacterium
CCCTCTTGTAAAAGTCTCAATCCCAAGATATTCCTATAAGTTTCCTTATCAGTTTGCTCTACTATCTCAGTTTCAGATATAGGTTTTTTAATATCCTCTATCATATCATAATATTCTCTAAAATTCTCTATATTTTTATATCTTACTCCTTGAAAATATCCTGAAGCTCCCAATCCTATACCTAGATACTCCTCATTTCTCCAATACTTACTATTATGTCTAGCTTCTTTTTGTGGAAGAGCAAAGTTTGAAATCTCATAGTGATTGTATCCCTCATCTCTACTTTTTGCTATTATATATTTATACATTTCAGCTTCAATTTCATTTTCTGTTTCCTGATATTCTCCCTTTTCCAACTTTTTAAAAATCTCTGTCCCTTCTTCCCAGATAAGTGAATATATTGAGAAATGCTCAGGTTTAAGTTGAAATATCTTATCTAAATCTTCTTTTAACTCCTCTTGTGATTCCTCTGGAAGAGAGAACATCAGATCTAAACTTATATTATCAAATCCCGCTCTTCTTGCTTCATTGTATATCTCTTCAGCTTCTGTTGCTTTATGTAGACGACCTAAATTTTTTAAATGTTTTTCATTAAAACTTTGAACTCCTATACTAAGTCTATTGATACCTACCTCTTTAAACTTTAATAACTTTTCATAATCCACTGTTTTTGGATTTGTTTCTAATGTTACTTCTGCTCCTTCTTCTATTTTTAATACATCCAAAATTCTTTTTATTTGTTCTGGATTTAAAATTGAAGGAGTTCCTCCACCAAAATATACTGTATCATAACTATTTTCTGGATAAAGTTTTATCTCTTTGATAAGGTAATCTACATATTGCTCTCTCTCATCCGCCTTACTTCCTGAAAAAGATAGAAAATCACAGTAACTACATTTTTTCAGACAGAAGGGAATATGTATATATATCGCATCCATATCTCTCCTTTGTTAAAATAAAGGATGTCCAACATATTGAACATCCTTATCTCATATAATTTATATTTTTCTAAATAGTTTCCTCAAATTTCTTCATAACTTCCTTAAGTTTTTCTTCAGATTTTTTCTCTGTATCCGCTGTTACACAATAATAATATTTTATTTTAGGTTCTGTTCCTGATGGTCTTGCAGTTATATGAGTATTGTCATCTAAGATAAACTGTATAACATCTGAAACTGGAAGATCAATATTCTTTGTCTCTCCTGTCAAAAAATCTACCTCTATTCCCGCTTTAAAATCTTTGAAAACCAATACTTTTTGCCCTATAAGTTCGTTTGAATTTTTTCTTTTTCTTAGGGTTTCCATTATATCGATTATCTCTGCCATTCCATCTTTTCCTTTTTTGGTAATCGCAGTTATTCCCTCTCTGTACCAACCATATTTTTCATATAATTTATTCAGCTCTTCTAATACAGATGTTCCTACACTATCATAGTACGCTGCCATCTCAGCTATAATCATTGTACTTACAACAGCATCTTTATCTCTTGCATGAGTACCTATAAGATATCCATAAGATTCTTCAAATCCAAAAACATAATCTCCATCTAAAATTCCTGTTTCAAACTCTCTTATCTTCTCTCCAATAAATTTAAAACCTGTGAGAGTTCTGAATATCTTAACCCCTTTATCTTTGGCAATAGGATCGAGCATCGGTGTTGAAACTATTGTAGATATTATTGCTCCATTCTTTGGAATATTTTTTCTATTTTCAAGAATATAATTCATTAGAAGAAGTCCCATCTGATTTCCATTTGGATAATGCCAAACTCCCTCTTTATCTCTACAAGCTATACCTATTCTATCTGCATCAGGATCATTTGCCATAGCTATATCTGCACCAATCTTTTCTGCCAATTCAATTCCTAATTTAAAAACTGCTGGATCTTCGGGATTTGCATATGGACAAGTTGGAAACATTCCATCTCCCTCTAACTGCTCATTAACAGGATATACAGAATCAAACCCTATCTCTTTTAAGACTCTCAATACCGGTCTTCCACCTGTTCCATGAAGAGGTGAATAAACTATTTTAAATTTATCTTTTCCGGCTATCTCTCTATTTAGAGTCTGCTTTTTTACTGCTTCTAAAAACTTATCATCCTGTTCTTTTCCGATTGTAATTATAAGTCCTTTCTCTCTTGCTTCTCCCTCTTCCATTAATTTTATCATCTCAAAAGAAGAAACATTAGTTACACCATTTACAACTCCGGAAGCATGAGGTTCAACTAATTGTCCTCCATCGTTCCAATAAACTTTATAACCGTTATATTCCTGTGGATTATGAGAGGCTGTTATAACTATTCCAGCTTCTGTCTTTAGCTCTCTTACAGCAAAAGATAGCTCTGGTGTTGATCTCATTGAATCAAAAAGATATGTTTTTATACCATTAGCTGCTAAAACTTGAGCTGCATTTAAAGCATACTCAGTCGAACCTATTCTGCAATCGTGAGCAATAACTACTGATTTTTCATTTTTATCCCCAACTGCTAAATTATTTATATAATCAGCCAATCCTTGTGTGGCCTTTCTTATAGTATATTTGTTGATTCTATTACTTCCCATCCCTCTTACGCCTCTCATTCCACCCGTTCCAAATGAGAGATCAGTATAAAAACTATCCTCTAGCTCTTTTGGATTCTCCTCTAAAGATCTTAGTTCATCTTTGTCAATCTGATCTACATATTTAGATTCTAACCACTCATTATACTTTTTTGTTACTTCACCATTCATATCAAACACCCCGTATTTTTTCATATATTCAATGCATTCTACAATGATTTCACAATAATATCAAGTCATTTTATAAGATTAAGATAAAAAATCATACTATTCTATCAGTTAAAATATTCGAATTCTCTTTTGCACCGTTATCTATTGTTTTTGCTATGAGAACTTCAGTTGTTAATATAAGTGATGCTATAGAAACAGCATTTTTAAGAGCTGAACGAGTTACTTTTACTGGATCTATTATCCCTGATGAAATCATATCTACATACTCCTCAACAGCTGCATCATATCCATATCCTTCTGGTAAATTTTCCAATTTTCTTAAAATTTCCTCTCCAGAGACACCGCTATTTTCACCTATCTGCTTTAATGGTGCTGTAATAGCTTTTTTTATAATCTCTAAACCTTTTCCTTCTTCTCCAGAAAGTGTATAATCTTTTAACTCTCTTGCGATATTAGCAAATGTTACTCCTCCACCTGGAATTATACCTTCTTCCATAGCTGCTTTCGTGGCATTTAAAGCATCTTCTATACGCATTTTTCTCTCACGCATCTCTATCTCAGTATCAGCTCCTACCGATATAAGAGCAACTCCTCCAGAGAGTTTTCCTATTCTTTCCCGAAGTTTTTCCAATTCATAAGAAGATGAACTCTCTTTTATCTGGATTTTCAATTCTTCTATTCTAGCTTCTAAAGCATAAGGGATAGCATATCCACCTAAAATTACACAACTATCCTTGCTTATTCTTACACTTTTAGCTCTTCCTAATTGATTAAGAGTTAAATTTTCGAACATTGTTCCTTCAAGTTCAAATACTCCCTCTCCTCCCGTAAGTATAGCTATATCCTCTAGCATCTTTCTACGACTTTCACCAAAAGATGGAGCTTTTACTGCAACAACCTTCAGAGTCCCTCTCATCTTGTTGACTACAAGAGTAGAGAGTGCATCTCCTTCTAAATCATCTGCTATAATAAGAAATGGAGCCTTACTTTTTACTACCTCTTCTAACAAAGGCAAAATCTCTCTCATGTTCGAGATTTTTTTATCAGTTACAAGAATATAGGGATTTTCTAAATATGCCTCTCTACCCTGTTTATCATCAGCCATATATGGCGATATAAAACCTTTATCAATCTCCATTCCCTCTACAACTTTAAGAGTAGTTTCTAAAGATTTTCCATCCTCTATTCCTATCACACCATTTTCTCCAACTTTTTCCATGGCACGAGCTAGAAGCTCTCCTATCTCACTCTCTCCAGATGATATTGTGCCTACTTGAGCTATCTCTTGATATGAGCTAACCTTTTTGGCTTTTTTGGATAAAAGTTCGCTAATTTTAAAAGCTCCTTTTTCTATCCCCTTTTTTACAAATATAGGATTAGCTCCCTCTTCTACTATTTTCATTCCCTCTGATACTATACTTTGAGCAAGAATGGTAGCTGTTGTGGTTCCATCCCCAGCTATATCATTTGCTCTGGAAGCTACCTCTTTTATAAGTTGAGCCCCCATATTTTCAAATGGATCTACAAGATCTATCTCCTTAGCTATTGTTACCCCATCATTAGTTATAAGAGGTGGACCATAAGACCTCTCTATAACAACATTTCTACCACGAGGTCCTAATGTGACTTTCACAGCATCTGCAACCACATCTATTCCTCTTACCAATTTTTCTCTAGCTTCTGCATTAAATTTTAAAATTTTACCCATAAATCAACCTCTCTTTATAGCATAGATATGTTCTAAATTTACTATTGCTAATCTTTCATCTCCTGGAATTTCAATCTCACCCTCGATTCCATATATTATATTGTCCTCTAATTTTATCCCTTCTACATCTCCTAATCCAATTACCTTTCCTATAAGAGTTTCTTGAGATTTTTTTTCAGGATAGAAAATTATCCCTCCCACACTCATTTTTTCATTTTTTTCGAATATTTTTTCTATCAATACTCTTTTTCCAATAGGTTGTATCAACATTTTTTCCTCCAAAGAAAAATCCCCATAATCAATTTGATTGTGAGGATTTTTTTATTATAGCTCTATTTCATCTTTCAGATAATCTTTAAGTTCACTTTTTAACTCTTCATGTCTAAGTCCAAATTCGATATTAGCTTTAAGAAGACCTATCTTATTTCCTATATCGTATCTCTTTCCTTCGAAATTATAAGCTAAAACTTTCTCTCCAGCTTTCATCATATTTAAAATTCCATCTGTAAGCTGTATCTCTCCACCTTTTCCAACTTCTGTATCTTCAAGATATTGGAATATTTTTCCATCTAAAAGATATCTTCCAAGACATGCCATACGTGAAGGTGCCTCTTCTAAAGTAGGTTTTTCTACAAAATCTGTTATCTCTATTGTTCTTTCGTCCAATTGAGCTACTGGAGCAACTACACCATACTTTGAAACATCTTTTTCTGCAACTTCTTGTACACCTATTATACTCGTTCCGTATTGCTCATATTTTTCAATAAGTTGCTTAGATACTGGAGTGTTTGGATTATACATAATATCATCACCCAAAGCTATTACAAAAGGTTCGTCTCCTATAAATGGTTTTGCTTTTAATATAGCGTGCCCTAAACCTAAAGGTTTATTCTGTCTCACATAAAAAATATTCGCCATTTCTGAAATATAGTTTACTTTTTTTAATAAATCCTGTTTCCCATCTCTTTGTAGAGTATTCTCTAACTCATAAGAATGATCGAAATGATCCTCTATTGAATTTTTATTACGTCCTGTAACTATTACTATATCCTTTATCCCGGCTTCTACAAGCTCTTCTACAATATATTGAAGAGATGGCTTGTCAACTATGACAAGCATCTCTTTTGGTTGTGCTTTTGTTGCAGGTAATACTCTTGTCCCTAGCCCTGCAGCAGGTATTACTGCTTTTGTTACTTTTTTCATAACTCCCCCTAGCTATCCCTTCTATCAATTTTATTCTATTTTAATTTTGCTCCTACTATTACCTCTGCTGAAATTTCAACTAATTTTATTCCATTTTTCTTGTCTTCAGTAGAAAGTAGCATTCCTTGTGAAAGTTCTCCACGAAGTTTTACTGGATTCAAATTAAGTACTGCTAAAACTTTTTTTCCAACTAACACTTCGGGTTCCGGATAAGATTTTGCTATTCCTGAAACTATTTGACGAATCTCTTTTCCAGTTTTAACTTTGAATTTCAGAAGCTTATCCGCTCCTTTTATTTTTTCCACAGAAAGAATCTCTACTACTTCCATATTTACTTTACCAAAATCTTCAATTCCAATTGGATTTTCAACAGTAAGATTTTCATCTATAGCTAAAAGATCTTTTTTTTCTTCAGCTATAATCTCTATTCTTGGGAATATAGGTGCTGCTTCTCCTAAATTTTCTCCAGTTTTAAAATGGTTCCAAGAGATTATATCCACTAATTTAGCCTCTTTTACTTCAAGATCTATACCAAGTTGATTCCATATAGCTTGAGCTTTTGTAGGCATGTATGGATATATCAGCACAGCAGTCTTATAAAGACCCTCTATCAGAATATTCATAACTCCTGCAAGTTTCTCTCTATGAGATTCATCTTTAGCCAAAATCCAAGGTGCAGTCTCATCTATATATTTATTCATACGAGAGATAAATTTCCAGATAGCTTCTAGAGCTTTAGAAAATTCCAATCTATCCATATGTTTTTCAACATTCAAAAGAGTTTCGTTGAAAAGGTTCATGACTTCTGTTGTATAGCTATCGTCTGTTTTCCCCTCTGTTATAACTCCATTAAAATATTTTTTGTACATTCCAAGAGTTCTATTTAAAAGATTTCCTAAATCATTAGCAAGATCCGTATTTATTCTTATCATTATTGATTTTGTTGAATAATCTCCATCATTTCCAAAGTTTACCTCTCTCATTAAACAGTAACGGAAAGCATCTACTCCATATTTTTCTATTTCACTTTCTGGAGAAACCACATTTCCTTTAGATTTAGACATCTTCTCACCTTCAGATGTCCACCATCCATGAGCAACTATCTTTGTAGGAAGTTTAACCTCTGCTGATAATAGCATACATGGCCAGATAATAGCATGGAATCTTACTATATCTTTTCCCATAAGATGTACAACTTCACTATCATTCCAAAATTTATCAAACATCTCTGGATTATTTTCATATCCCACAGCTGTGATGTAATTTGTCAGAGCATCAAACCAAACATAAGTTATATGTCCTGGAGCAAACTCAATAGGTATTCCCCATTGAAAAGTATTTCTAGATATCGATAAGTCATGAAGTCCCTGTTTAATAAAAGAGATTACCTCATTTCTTCTAGAATGCGGAAGTATAAAATCAGGATTTTCATCTATATGTTTAAGAAGTGCATCTTGATATTTAGACATTTTAAAGAAATATGATTCTTCTTTTACAACTCTTAGCTCTTTTCCACAATCTGGACAGTGATTTCCATTTACTACAGAATTTTCAGGAACAAAAGTTTCACACGAAACACAGTATTTACCTTCATATTCTCCCTTATAGATATCTCCTTTTTCATAGGCTTTTTTAAGAATTTTAGCAACTGCTTTTTTGTGTCTATCTTCAGTTGTTCTTATAAAATCATCATATTCTACATTCAATTTCTTCCACATATCTTTAAATCTTGGAGCCATTTTGTCTGTCCACTCTTGTGGAGTTAGGTTTCTCTCTTTAGCTGCTTCTTCAACTTTTTGACCATGCTCATCTGTTCCTGTAAGAAAATGAACATTGTATCCAGCTGTTTTTTTATATTTAGCTATTACATCTGCAGCTATAGTTGTGTAAGCAGAACCTACATGCGGATCTCCATTCACATAATATATCGGTGTTGTCACATAAAAATTTTTTTTCAAATTCATCACTCCTTATCCATTAATATCTTTATTTGTTTTATTTGTTTTATATTGAAATCTATTTTTTCAATATTTTATTAAGCTCCATTTGGGCTCTATTATCCATTTCATTTATTTTATCCTTCAAAATCTGAGCTTCTATTTGTAAATCTGAATCTGAAGATACTATATACGGCTCTCCAAAAACTACAACAGCCCTTGAAAATGGTTTTGGTAATTGAAACTTGTCCCACGCCTTTTGAAATATCCAAGCCTTTTCATAAGCTACACCCATCGGCACTAAATATTTGCCGGATTTTTGAGCTATATATAACATCCCCGGCTTTACCTCATAAATTGGTCCTTTAGGTCCATCTACTGGAGTTCCTACTGTATACCCCTCTTTTACTTTTTTTATAAGTCTCAAAAGACTCTTTACAGATTCCTTATCCGAAGATCCTCTTATCATCTCAGTTCCATAGCGTTCTAAAGGAACTGAAATCAGTTCTCCATCTTTAGTGGGACTAGCTAGACCTACTCTTTTTTTTATAAATCCTGTTCCTAAAATTGTCATCACAAGTTTATTGTGCCAAAAAGCTAACACAAAATTATCATTTTTATTAAAATTTTCAGGAAAAATTTGTGTTATTTTCATAGTTTTTTCTATAAATTTTATTATATAATAGAGAATCGTACCATATCTTCTATATTTTTTATTCATTTTTATCTCCTTTATAAAAAGAGTTGTTGCTATTAATTATATCATAGTTGCAGATAAAAAAAAAGCAACTGATAAGAAATAATTCTTACAGTTACTTTTAAAAATTTTACTAGAATAATCCTGGGATATTTATTCCACCTGTTACTTTAGCCATCTCATTTTCAGATAACTCCTCTGCTTGTCTCATAGCTTCTGATACTGCAGAAATCACAAGATCTTCTAGCATCTCTTTATCTTCTTGAGCTTCTTTAATTATCTCTTCAGATATTTTTACAGACAGAAGTTCTTTTTGTCCGTTTACTCTAACAACAACTGCTCCTCCACCAACTGAAGCTTCTAATTCTTTTCCCTTTAATGATTCCTGAATAGAAAGCATCTCCTGTTGCATAGCTTGTGCTTGTCTTAATATATCATTTTGGTTTGGTGCTACCGTTTTTCCAGTTTTTAATTTTCTTACCACGTGTATTCCTCCTAAATTGTTTGTTGAGTAAATGAATTATATCATAATTAAACAATGGTTTCAATATTTTCATTGTTTTTTAATATTTTTTTCCTTTAATTTAGAATTTCTTCATTATAGTAATAAAGTGGTTTATAAAATAACTCATCCTCTTTAACTTTACTTTTTATCTCTTTACTCAATTTAAGAAAATCTAAATTTTGGAAACTATTTTGAAAAATTGATAAACTACCTGTTTTTTTCATCCAATTAAACAGTTCACTCTTCATATCGCTTTGATTTATTTTTACAAGTTGATATTTCTCTAACTGCAAATCTTCTGCCAAAATTAATCCAACTTCTTCAAGAGATGCAATTCCATCTGCCAGTTTTTTCTCTATTGCTTTATCTCCTAGCCATACTCTACCTGCCGCAATATTTTCAACCTCTTCTAGATTTATTCCTCTTGCTGCTGATACTCTATTTTTAAATTCTAAATATACTCTTTGACTACTTTTTAATATTACTTCAATTTTTGAATTATTGAGTGGTTCAAACATAGAATAGATATTTGCATCTCTTCCCTTTTCTATCGTTTCTATTTTAACACCAATCTTTTTTGTAAGCTCTTTAAAATTTGGTATTACCGATACTACACCTATTGATCCTGTGACAGTGTTTCTATTAAGATATATTTTATCTCCCGCTGTTGCTATATAATATCCTCCTGATGCTGCTACCCTTCCCATAGAGATATAAATAGGTTTTCTTTTCTCATATGATGATATCATATTATGAATTATTTCAGAAGCTAATGCTGAACCACCTGGCGAATCTATTCTTAATATTATCCCTTTTATCTCATCGTTTTCCATGGCCTTCTTTAGAAGGTTCTCTGTTTGTTCCAGAGTTATCAACCCTTCACCTTTCTCGATTGAATTTTCTCTTATTTCACCGTTAAGAAAAACAACACCTATTTTATCTAATTCTTTTTTCTTATCTACCAGATTTTCTTGATATTCTTCGAAAGTTATGGTAACTTTATCCCCTAACTCTTTTTTAAAATTGTGATAATAAATCTGTTTATCTATAAGTTTTTCATCTGCTAGATTTTGTGGATTTGTAAGAATAAAATCTCCATTTTCTATTTTTTCTTGCAATATATTTTTTTGAATATTACGATTCTCTGAAACAGTTTCAAGAAAAACATTATAACCCTGATCTAGAATCATACTATTATTTTCTCTTGTATATTGACTCATGCTATTACTTATCAGATTTTCTCCCATAGATTTATAGTTACCAGTATTTACGACAGAAAATTTCACTCCAACTTTATCAGATAAATCCTTATAGTATGGTATCTCTGATGAATATGGTATCAAAATTGACGTTGCCGAGTCTGTAGGTGGCATCATTATTGTTTTTGTATAACTTGCAAAAAAATAATCTAATCTATTAAATCCTGTAGAGTATGAATATATCTCCTTTTTTTTGCCGATAGAGTTAAGAATTTTTCCAATCTCTTCGCTCTGTACCGAATTAAGAGCAAAATTATTCAATTTAAATATAAGTCCTTTTATCTTCTCATCTTTTTCAATTTCTCGAAGTGTTTCTATAAATTCAAGATATTCTCTATTTTCCTTAAAAACCTTATCTAAAAAAACGCCATTACCCTCAGAAAAATTTTTACTCATATCAACTTCTATATATGAATACTCTCCTTTTCTGTGGTTGATTTTTTCATTTATATTATATTTACGAATAGAAATCACTACAAATACAATTAATAGCAATAAAAGAAATAACCTAAAATAAAAAATCAAAATCTGCTTTCCAACGAAAACAATCATATTTTTTAGTTTTTCCAAAATCCAAATCATACCTTTAAACATAATTCCTCCTTATAACAAAAAAAGACCTCAAAAGAGATCTTGAAATTTCAAAAATGGCGGGAGTGACGAGGCTCGAACTCGCGACCTCATGCGTGACAGGCATGCGCTCTAACCAACTGAGCTACACCCCCAAGTGTAATGGTGGTCACAACAGGACTTGAACCTGTGACCCCCTGCTTGTAAGGCAGGTGCTCTCCCAACTGAGCTATGCGACCGGATTAAAAATTGATGGTGCCCAGACGCGGAATCGAACCACGGACACGGAGATTTTCAGTCTCCTGCTCTACCGACTGAGCTATCTGGGCATTTATTATGGCGGAGAGCCAGAGACTCGAACTCTGAAGCGTTACCGCGTCGGTTTTCAAGACCGATTCCTTACCAATTAGGATAACTCTCCATAAGTAAATGCGTATCAATTTTTATTAAATTTAGTGGTACCCCGTAGGGGAATTGAACCCCTGTTTACAGAGTGAAAATCTGTTGTCCTTACCACTGAACGAACGGGGCAAGTGAAAATGGTGGATCCAGTTGGAATCGAACCAACGACCACTCGGTTATGAGCCGAGTGCTCTAACCAACTGAGCTATGGATCCGTTGATTAATGGTGTGCTTGAAGGGATTCGAACCCCTGACCCACGCCTTAGAAGGGCGTTGCTCTATCCAACTGAGCTACAAACACATAATGGTGCGTCATACAGGACTTGAACCTGTGGCAACACGATTAAAAGTCGTGTGCTCTACCAGCTGAGCTAATGACGCATATGGAGCGGGAAACCAGGTTCGAACTGGCGACATTCAGCTTGGAAGGCTGACGCTCTACCAACTGAGCTATTCCCGCATACTTGGTTATTAAATTGTTTTGGTGGCGGGAGTAGGACTCGAACCTACGACCTTCGGGTTATGAGCCCGACGAGCTGCCAACTGCTCTATCCCGCGTCACTCTAAATTTGAAAATGGTGCCTGGAGCCGGAATCGAACCGGCACGGTATCAGATACCTCAGGATTTTAAGTCCTGTGCGTCTACCTATTCCGCCATCCAGGCATACTTGGTAAAAGCTTTAGTGCTTTTTACTTTTTGTTGCTGTTCCTCACGGACATTTATAATAATACCATATCTTATAAAAAACGTCAACACTTTTTTTTATTTTTTTATAAGAATTTTATTTTTTTCGTTTCTACAACTTTATATGAACTTATAAAAATATAGATTACAATCATATTTCACCTTATTTTCCAATGATTTTTTCTCATCTTCTATACTTTTATTTTATTTTAAACATTTTATTAAAATTCAAAATTATTTTTTAAGTTTATTACAATTTTTGATTAACTTCTTTAATTATGATATACTTAAATACTATGATTTTGATTAAAACAGGGGAGGAAATATGAGAGAAGAGATCCTTAACCATGATAAAAAAGTTCAAATTCTTTGGAGAAGTTTGCTTTTACTTTTTTTTATCATGTTTTTTACTATTATTTTTATTGATAAGGAAAATATTTTTGAAGGATTTATAAAAATTATCACATCTCAAGCTGTTCTTATTACAGATTTTTTAGTGATTGGAGGTTTGGGAGGAACATTTTTAAATGCAACCCTTATCTTTATTTTTAATTTTACAATGATGAAAATTTTAGGTGTTCCTATAAAAGGGCTTGCAATTGCATCTTTTTTCACAGTTTTTGGGTTTTCATTTTTTGGAAAAAATATTTTGAATATTCTTCCTATATATTTAGGTGGTATACTTTATTCAAAATATGAAAATATACATTTCTCTGATATCTATATAACTATATCTTTTACAAGTGCATTGGCTCCTTTTATAAGTGAAATTGCTTTTAAAGTAGGAGCTGGACAAAGTTCCTATCTTAGTGCAATAGCTTTAGGAATTATAATTGGTTTCATGGTTACACCTATTGCAAAAAAAATGGCTAATTTTCACGAAGGATTCAATCTGTATAATTTAGGATTTACAGGTGGAATTATCGGTGCTGTTATAAGTGCTGTTATGAAAGTATATAACTTCGAGGTTACTCCTCGACGTATTATTTCTGAAACACATGATACAGAACTTAAAATTATATCTTTAACAGCTTTTACAATGCTTTTTATAGTTGGATTCTATAAAAACAATTTAACTCTTAAAGGGTTGGATGAAATACACAATGACAGTGGTTTGAAATCTGATTTTGTGGAAAAATATGGTTATGCTCCTACATTTATGAATATGGGATTTATGGGATTTGTTGGAATTTTATTTATAACACTCTTAGGACAAAATTTAAATGGTCCTCTTTTGGCTGGTGTTCTTACCTTAGTCGGCTTTTCTGCTTATGGAAAACATTTTAAAAATACCGTTCCTATCCTCATCGGTGTTTCATTTGCAAGCCTTGGAACCACTAAAGATTATTTTATCGTATGCCTATCAGGGCTTTTTGGAACTTCTATGGCTCCTATTGCTGGTGTTTACGGAGTGTGGTGGGGAATTGTTGCGGGATGGTTGCATCTATCTGTAGTGCAAAGTATAGGCGTTATACATGGTGGACTGAATCTTTATAATAATGGTTTCTCAGCTGGTATAGTTGCTGGCTTTCTTCTTCCTATTATGAATACTATTAAAGCTAATAAAGAAAACAAAAGAATAAATTATTTAAAGAGAAAAAAAGAGCTTTATAACTCTATGACAAAATTCAAAACGCATTTGAAAAACGAGGAGGAAAAAAATGGATAGACTTAAGTTTTTAAAAATCAAAATAGAAAAGCATCCAACTAAAGAAGCTACTTTAGAATATATAGACAAGCCTTGTGCTATAGCTGCACTCATAGTAAATTCTACAATTGAAAAAGGAGTTTTTGTTAAACAATATCGTCCAGGAGTCTCTGGAGATTTTTTAGAGATTCCTGCTGGCATTATTGAAGATGGTGAAGATGCTCTTTCGACACTTTACAGAGAAATTAGAGAAGAGACTGGATTTGTTCCTGAAAACTATGAAATTTTATACAGCTCTGAGAAGCCATTAATGGTCTCTCCTGGCTATACAACAGAAGGAGTATACATTTATATATTGAAGCTCCATAACGACGCTATAAAGCCTTTAGCATTAATGCTTGATGACACCGAGGATTTAGAGTGCCATTGGGTCGAACTTCGTGATGTCTCTCAGATGACAAATGATCTGAAAACCATTTACTCTTTGGAACTTTTAAAAAATATAAGAAATATTTAAAAAAGGATTTTTTTTTATTACTCCTAATATATTATGTGCAGTTATAAATATTTAGGAGGTATTTTATGAGTTACCAAAAATCTTTTACTGAAATTGATAATAAACACTGGTCTGATTTTAAAAAACATCTTAACGAAAGTGAGAATGCAAATCATTCTAAACAACTTTTTTCTAAAGCTATTGCTAATCTTTTAGCTGAAATTGACTCTTCAATAGGAGCTACTCATGGAGAATTTGAAAGTGATTTCATGATTGAAGAAGATGGATATTCAATTTCTGAAAATATATCAGAAAATGAGATTTTCAAAGGATTGTTAATAATTTCAGATCTTCCATCTATTATTGAGAGATATGCCGAAGCTACTCTTCATAGAATAAGTCATCAAAATTCTTTAGGAAAAAATACAAACGGGAAAAAATTAGTTCATTAAAAAAAATACATAATTCATAAATTAGAGAAGATTCCACTGATTAAAGTGAGTCTTCTTTTTTTATAAACATATTCCAAGTCAAACAAATATAAATTTAATGCAAAAAAAGAGGAGCATCGCTCCTCTTTTTACTAACTTGGCAAATTCCTATTCTCCCGGGCAGCTTCCCACCAAGTACCTTCAGCGTTTACGGGCTTAACTTCTGGGTTCGAAATGTGACCAG
>JBOFTG010000142.1:0-4392 GCA_051651945.1 Fusobacteriaceae bacterium
ATCTTGGAAGATTATTTGATAGAAGAAGCTCTAAACTCAAGTGCTATAGAAGGTGCATTTTCTACTAAAAAACAAACAGAAGATTTGGTGAAATCAAAAAGAACTCCAGAGAATAAAAGTGAAAAAATGATACTTAATAACTATAATGCATTACATTTTATAAACGAGACAATTACTTCTCCAATAACAGAAGAACTTCTCTTAGAGCTTTATAAGATAATAGTTAAAGAGACTCTTGAAGAAGAGGATATAACTGAACGATATAGAACTGGTGATGTTTTTATAAAAAATGAGAGGGATGAAATAATCTATAAAGCCCCTAATTGTGAGCAAGTTCCTGAAATGATGAAAGAGTTATTAGAGTATGCCAACACAAAGACAGATGAAGATATTTTTATAAAAGCTTCGATAATTCATTTTTATTTTGTGTATATCCATCCATTCTTTGATGGGAATGGAAGGACTGCCAGAGCCTTGACATATATGTTCCTTATAAAATCAGGTTATGAATTCTTTAGATTTTTCTCAATATCGATGGTTATCAATGAGAAAAGATCTAAGTATTATAAAGCAATAAAGAATTCAGAAGATTTTGGAAGTGATATGACATACTTTATAGACTTTAATATTGAGATGATGTTAGAAGCAATACAAGAAACTATTTCAAGATATGGTAATGAATATCTAAAAATTGAAATATTGAACTATATAGAAAAATATAGAATATCATTGCCAAAATCTTTAGAAGAAGAATTGAAAAAATATCTTAATAGAAAAGATAAACAACTTACTTTAAAAAAGTATGTAAAAAATACAAAATTAGCAGAAAGTACAGCCCAAAAGCATATGGCTATCCTTGTTAATAGTGGAATTTTAAAGAAAGAAGTTTTGAATAAAGAAACTGTATATATACCAAACGATCTAAATTATTTCATACAGAAAAATTATAAAAAATAGTGGGGAAAATATGAAAATATTATGGGTAGATACTGAAACAACAGGGCTTTCAGAAGATGCAGCACCAATACAGATTTCAGGGATAGTAGAGATAAATGGAGAAATTAAAGAAGAATTCAATATATATCTTAGACCTTTTGAGGGAGCTGTTATAGAAAATTCAGCACTTGAAGTTCATGGATTGTCTCTTGAAGAGATAAATATTTTTCAAAATAGCTTAGAAGGATATAAAGAGTTCATTAAAATAATGGATAAATATGTTAATAGATATGACCAGAACGATAAATTTATTGTAGCTGGATATAATGTGGAATTTGACATCAAGAAGTTAAGAAGATTAGCTAAGGCTCATAACGATAAGTTTATAGGCTCTTATCTAGGTTTTAAGACCGTTGATCCAATGAACCTTATACTTCCATTCCAAGTCATAGAAAAACTTCCTCAGCTTGAAAATAACAAGCTTGTGACATGGTGTGAGTACTTTGGAATAGAGCTTAAGGCACACGATAGTTTAGAGGATATAAGAGCTACGAGAGAGTTATTCTATAAAATACTTGGATAAGAGGAGGCACGTTGTGTCATTACCACGAGAGATAACACTAGAGAAAACTATTGAAGATATACTAATACAAGATGGTTACAGACAGGGATATAATGAAAATTACGATAAAGGCTTTGCAATAGATAAAAAATATTTTTTTGAATTTTTAGAGGTAACTCAGCCTGAGATGCTGGAGAAATACAAAAAATCCAAGGGAAAAAACTGGGAATTTGATCTTATGAATAGGTTACACTCTGAACTTGAGAGAAAGGGAATCATAGAGATATTAAGACATGGATTTGAAGATGTTATGATAGGAAAATTTCAGATGCTTTATGGGAAACCAAATAGCAATCTAAATCCTAAAGCTTGGGAGATGTATGAAAAAAATATTTTTTCCATAACCAGACAGTTGAAATACAGTGAAAAAAACGAAAATTCTCTGGACATAGCACTTTTTTTAAATGGACTTCCAATAATAACATTGGAATTAAAGAACGAGTATACTGGGCAAAATGTATATAATGCCATGAAACAGTATCGAGAGGATAGAGATCCTAAAGAACAGCTATTTAGATTTAGAGAGAGAGTTTTAGTTCATTTTGCAGTGGATACAAGTGAAGTATTTATGGCTACGGAACTTAAAGGAAAATCCACATTTTTTCTGCCTTTCAATAAGGGATATGAAGGAGGAAAGGGGAATCCTCCTGTGGAAAATAACTTTAAAACTCATTATCTATGGGATGATATTTTAACTAGATCTTCTCTGACCGATATTATCAAAAGGTTCTATTATATCCAAAAA
This sequence comes from Fusobacteriaceae bacterium, assembly GCA_051651945.1. GTDB lineage: Bacteria > Fusobacteriota > Fusobacteriia > Fusobacteriales > Fusobacteriaceae > JAGNZR01. The sequence goes on from JBOFTG010000142.1 coordinate 2,304, forward strand.
AAAGATGGTAGAGAGATGGCAATATTCCCAAGATACCATCAGCTAGATGTGGTTAGAAAAGTTGAAAAAGATATATTGATGAATGGTACTGAAAATAATTATCTTATCCAGCATAGTGCTGGAAGTGGAAAAACAAATTCCATAGCATGGCTCTCTCACAGGCTTGCCAACCTCCATTCAGAAGAGGATAACCATATCTTTGATAGTGTTTTAGTCATAACCGATAGAAAAGTTCTGGATAAACAACTTCAAGATGCAGTTTACCAGCTAGAGCACAAAAATGGTGTAGTGGAAAAAATAGATGACAGCAAGACCTCTTCCCATCTGGCAAAGGCACTAGACTCTGGAACAAAGATTATCATAACTACTATTCAGAAATTTCCATATGCTCTGGAGAAACTAGAGGCTTTAGGAAAAGAGAAAAAATTTGCAGTTATTATAGATGAGGCACATTCAAGCACATCTGGAAAAAATATGAATGCTCTTAAAGATTCTCTAGCAGGAAAATCATTGGAAGAAGCAAAGAGACTTGAAGAAAATCTGGATGAGAGAACATCTGAAGATGATATTGTGGAGCTCTTAAAGGGGAGAACTGAAAAGGGTAGAGTAGTATTTTTTGCCTTCACAGCAACACCCAAGCATAAGACACTAGAAATTTTCGGAACAAAAGATGAGAACAACTATCCTCATGCTTTTCATCTCTATACCATGAGACAAGCAATAGAAGAGGGCTTTATCCTAGATATATTAAAGAACTATACCACTTATGAGGTTTACTATAAGGTGGCTAAAAAGATAAATGAAAATCGTGAATTTGATTCCTCTAAGGCAACTCGTGAGATTAAGAGGTATGTATCTCTCCATGAATATAATATCAGACATAAGGTTGAGATGATAGTTGATGATTTTGTAGGGTATCGTATGGGATGGCTTGGTGGAAAAGCTAAAGGAATGGTTGTAACTTCCAGTAGACTTCATGCTCTAAGATTTAAGCAGGAGATAGATAAATATATTGCTGAAAAGGGATATGGAATAAAATCCCTTGTGGCATTTTCAGGAACTGTAACTCATGACGAGGTAGAATACACTGAAGAAAAAGTTAATAACCTTAAGGAGAAAGAACTTCCTAAAAGATTTGGGGATGATGATTCTACAAAGCTACTCATAGTTGCAGAAAAATATCAGACAGGATTTGATGAACCGAAACTCTGTGCTATGTATGTGGATAAGGTTTTAAGTGGTGTCGCAGCAGTTCAGACACTTTCAAGACTCAATAGAACAAGAGCTGGAAAAGATGCTACATTCATACTAGATTTTACAAACAGCACTGAGGATATTCAGAATTCCTTTGCTCCATATTTCCAAGCTACCATCATAGACCAACCAACAGATCCTAACATTCTTTTGGATATGTATAACAAGCTCCATAAGAGTGGAATATTCCTTGATTATGAGAGTGAAGAATTCACAAGGCTATATCTGAAAGATGGACGGAGTAATTCTCAAGTGGCTAAGATGAACTCCCTGACTGATAAAGGAGTTGAGAGATTCCTAAAAATAGATGAGGATGAACAGGAAGACTTCAGAGCTACAGCTATAAAATATATCAGATGCTATAATTTTTTGCTTCAGATATATGAGATACTTAATCCAAGGCTTTATCAATTGCAGGTATATTTAACAGGTCTTGTAAAAAAACTTCCTAAGCCAGATGTTGGATCTAAAGTTAATCTGGAGGGAATAATCCAATTGGATTCATTCAAAATAAAGCAGATAGCTGGAAAAGAAGAAAAGGGAGAAAATATATCTTTGGAAATAGGAGAACCTACTCCTACTCTCACAGGATTCAGCGACGGAGGAGCTTTAAGAGGTAAAGAAGAGTTAATGGAAGCACTGGAAACCATAATAGAGAAAATAAATAAGGTATTTGGAATGGATCTTACTGAGAATGATAAGTTATCTATAGATCAACTGGAGAATGATTTTATTGATAGAGAAGATTTGAAGCAAAGAGCAAAATCCAATTCTAAATCAGACTTTATAAGTTCTTTTGAAGTTGATTTCATGAGAGGAATGGTTCAGAGAATGT
>JBOFTG010000143.1:0-2199 GCA_051651945.1 Fusobacteriaceae bacterium
TCCAAAAGATACTCCGGCTATCCATCTGCTATTTAAATTATCTGTTTTTATAACTTTAAATTGACTTGTAGTTCCTATTGTAACTCCGGCTGTCTTAAAATCATATCCAGAATAGCCATTATCTCCTAAAAATCTACCCTCACCACCATACAACTCTATATTTTGTGTGCTTTTACTTCTTCCAGCTCTCTCCAGCATCGAAGATAATATTCCGAATCTCATATATTGTTTTCCTTTATCTGTTACAATTTTAGAATTTAATTCTGCTATATTGTTAGAATAAAATGCAAAACTGCATATTCCTATAAACGGATAGATTCCCATCAAAATTTTCTTTCTCATATCCATACCACTCCCCTAAAGTTTTTGAGTTTTACTTTATTCTAACATCTAAAAAATATTATTTCAAATAAAAAACCCAGATTTTACTCTGGGTCATTTTTTCTAATACTAGTTTTGTGCTCCACCTTCGAATGACACACCGTAAACTTTATGGTGTCCAGCTGGGTTCATCTTGAAGTTCTTTATATTTTTCTGTACTCCAACATTTTGTGTTGTGTAAGCAAGAGTTATAATTGGAAGATCCTCTTGAATCATCTTTTGAGTTTTATCATATAGTGCAATTCTCTCATTACTATCAGTTGAACTTCTTGCTTGATCTAGAAGAGCATCAACCTCTGGGTTAGAGTAGAATGATCTATTTCCAGCTGCACCTTTTGCAGATGAGTGGAATAATGCGTATAATCCATAGTCAGCATCTCCAGTTACAGAAACCCATCCTAGGATAAACATATCGTGATCTCCTCTTGAAGTTCCATCTAGATATGCTCCCCACTCTAGAGTTTCAATGGCAACATTTACCCCTAGTGGTTTTAATTGATCTTGAACTATTGTAGCTATATCTCTTCTTGCTGGGTTATCATTTGTCCAAAGTTTGAAATCAAACCCTTTCTCATATCCAGCTTCTTTCATTAAATCTTTAGCTTTTGTCATATCGTGTGGATAAGCTTTAGCTTCTTTTGAATATCCAAATACTAAAGGTCCTATTGGAGAGTTTGCAGGTGTTCCCGCTCCTTGATAAACTGTGTCGATAATAGGTTGCGAATCTATTCCATAAGCGATAGCTTGTCTTACTCTCTTATCATCAAATGGTTTCTTTTGAGTATTAAATCCTAAGTAAGCCATAGATAGTGATGGCTCTTCAATAAGAGTCAGTCCCTTATCATCTGCTACTCTCTTTTTATCCATAGGCTCAACGTCATAAGCGATATCTATCTCTTCTGTCTCAAGACCTATTGTTCTATTTGTTCCCTCTGGTATATTTCTAAATACAACTGTAGGAATAGGAGAAACTCCTTTATAATATGTAGGATTTGCTTTAAGAGTTATTGAATCTCCAGCTTGCCATGTTTCTACCATATATGGACCTGTTCCAACTGGTTTTTGACCATATCCATCTCCTGATTCTTTTACAGCTTTCTCATTCATAATAGAAGCTGCTGTATGAGCCAAGTGGTTAAGTAGTGGTCCAAACGGACTTTTTGTAGTCATTTTAACTGTGTAGTCATCGATTATCTCTACTGACTCAATAGCTCCTGCTATATGAGCAACTGCTGGTGATGCTATCATTCTGTCAAGAGTAAACTTAACATCTGAAGCTTTTAACTCCTCACCGTTGTGAAACTTAATTCCTTTTCTAAGATGGAATATTGTTGTTTTTGGATCTGGTTGCTCCCATTTTTCAGCAAGTCCAGGTTGTGGTTGCATCTTGTCATCTTGCTCTACTAGTCTGTCATAAATCTGAGCTGCTACTCTTGAAGATGGTTGGTCATTTGATGCATGTGGATCTAGAGTTTTTGCATCCGCTCCCTGTGCTACTACCAATCTTTCTTTAACTGGTGATGCTTTTGTTTCAGTTTTTGCATCCTCCTTCTTTTCTCCTGTAGATCCTCCACAGGCAGCTAAAAGAGTAAGAGCCGAAATTCCAAGTGCTAAACTTTTAAATTTGTTGTTCATACTTTCCTCCCCCATTTCATTTTATTTATTTAAAACTAGGTTTTAAAACTTTTATTTTTCAATAAATTTTATTATCTAATATTTATAATACCTTTTTTAAAACATTTTGTCAATATAAAAATCATGCATTGATTTTATTTATACAATCATATAAAATATTTATATTTTTAAAAAAAATACCTG
>JBOFTG010000144.1:0-4105 GCA_051651945.1 Fusobacteriaceae bacterium
TAATGTGTGATGATTGCTCAAGGGATAAAACCTATGAGATTGCTGAAAATTACAGAAAAAAATATCCCGATAAGATAAAGCTACTAAGAAATGAGAAAAATCTGACACTTGGTCCCACATTAAATAGGTGTCTTGCAATAGCAACAGGAGAGTATATTGCAAGACAGGATGGAGATGATAGATCATATCCCGACAGACTAGAAAAACAGATAAAATTTCTACTGGATAACCCAGATTTTGACTTGGTAGGATCATCTATGATGGTTTTTTCTGGTTTGGAAGAGAAAGGAATAAGAAAGATAGGTGTTAGTGAGCCTACAAAATTGGACCTTGTTTTAGGAGTGCCATTTTGCCATGCCACAATAGTTGCCCGAAAAGAGGTATATGATAGATTGGGAGGATATAGCCCTAAAAAATATGCCCAAAGAGTAGAAGATGTAGATCTTTGGTTTAGATTTTTTAAGGCTGGTATGAAAGGGTATAATTTAGATGAGCCACTCTACTGGGTAAGAGATGATGATGGACAGTATAAACGAAGAGATTTTAAAAATCACCTCAATGCAACCATCACATGTTTAAAAGGAGTGAGAGATCTCAATCTTCCAATTTACTATTATATATATGCACTGAATCCTATCCTGAAATTTTTTGTTCCTAGCAAACTAAAAAAAATCTATCACTGTATAAAGTTATCAAAATGAAAATAGTCGAGGAGAAAAAAGATGTTTCCTTTTTATATAGTTTTATTCATAAATACATCTTTGGGGTATCTTGCCCGAATTAAAGAGAAGAAAAACCTTGAAAACAAATATATGGTGTCACCAAATTTTTTTATCTTTCTTATAATCACCTTTATATTTGTAATGTTCTCGGGTCTCAGAAAAAATACTGGTTTAGATACATGGATGTATAGACACAGCTATGATCTTGTTGTTGCAGGATTCCAATCAAATTATGAACCGGGATTTAACCTCATGATAAAATTTCTCACCGGCATAAGTTCAGATTCTCAAATTTTTATATTTGTAACAGCGATGGTAACAAATATCTTTATAATGTTATCTCTTAGAAGATATGCTACGCTCTATGAACTTTCAATCTTTCTTTATGTAGTTTCTGGCTATTATCTGGTTACGATGAATGGGATAAGACAATCTTTTGCAGCATCTCTATTTTTTTATTTTGGAATAAAATTTATAAGTGAGCGAGACTTTATAAAATATACGATTTTTATGTTTTTATTATCTTTTTTTCACGATTCTGTAGCGATGCTTTATCCCATCTATTTTTTTGCAAGAGAGAAAGCTTGGTCTAAAAGAATATTGGTTTTTATTATTCTTTCACTATTGGGAGTATTTTTTTTCAATAATATGATAGGTGTAGGAGAGGTAGTGAGCGGAAAATATGCCAATTATCTAACAGAGTTTAAAGAGGGGGGAGCCAACATACTTCGTGTTGCGGTTGAAGGAGTGCCCGTGTTTTTAGCTTTTATTAAAAGAGAGGAACTTAGGAAAAAATGGCATGAGAGTAATATCTTTGTAAACCTATCACTGCTCAATTTTATCTTTATGATGTTTTCTCTTCATAACTGGATATTTGCGAGATTCTCGATGTATCTAAGTTTAGTGAATCTGGTGCTAATCCCATATATTTTAAAAACATGCTTTAACGAAGAAAGTAACGAGATACTTTATATTATCTGCATGGTTTTGTATTTTATATTTTATTTTTTGGATAGCTCGGTTTTTGGGAGTACTATCTACAGAAGTTTAATTTTAGGGATAAATTAAAGGAGAACCGATGATACCTAAAAAAATTCATTACTGCTGGTTTGGAAAAGGTGAAAAACCAGAAATAGTTAAAAAATGTATTGAGAGTTGGAAAAAGATATTAACCGATTATGAAATCAAAGAATGGAATGAAACGAATTTTGATATCGATTGCAATGAGTATGTGAAAGAGGCATACAAAAGAAAAAAATATGCTTTTGTAAGTGATTATGTGAGAGTGGAAAAACTATACAAACATGGTGGAATATATCTGGATACAGATGTAGAGGTTTTTAAAAATTTTGATGAGTTTTTAAATAACAGCTCTTTTTGGGGATTTGAAGAGGATAATTACATAGCTACAAGCACCATAGGAGCCGAAGAGAAAAATCCGATAATCGAAGAGTTTTTAAATTTTTATGACGGTAGAGATTTTAGCCAAGTGACTAATGTTGTTGTAGTAACAGATATTTTAAATCGACACGGAATAAAGATGGATGGAAGCTATCAGAAAATTGAAGGTATAACAGTTTATCCCCAAGAGTATTTTTCACCTTATGATTATATAAATTACTATTCTAAAAAAACAGAAAAAACAGTTTCTATCCACCATTTTTATAAGAGCTGGTTATCTTCTTCTGAAAAGATAAAGAAATATATAAAAATTGGGATAATAAAAACTTTTGGAATGGTTTTTTTAGCAAAATTAAGAAGATTTCTCATAGCTGAAAAATGGGTTTTAGCGATGAGAAAAGATGACAACAGCTGGAAATATATTGAAAGCCAGCCTTTGGAGTGGGAAGCTGATCCATTTTTAGTTCAACATAACGGCAAATATTATGTTTTTTATGAAAATATGAAACCAGGAAAAAAAGGAACAATATTTGTAGGAGAGGTAGATCGGGAAAAATGTATAATAAAAAACAAAAGAGAGGTTTTAAAAGAAAGTTTTCATCTATCATATCCGAATGTATTTAAGATAGAGGATAAATTTTATATGATACCTGAAACCCATGAAGCCGAAAAGATAATTTTGTATGAAGCTACGGATTTTCCAAACAGTTGGAAAAAGTGGAAAGAGCTGGCGGATATCTCATGTGTGGATCTCACTTTTTTCAGAGAAAACGGTATCTATTATCTTTTCTTTTCAGAAAAAGAAGAGGGAGAGCATCCGTATTGCAGATCACTTCATGGATATTACACTGAAGATATACTAAAAACCCCACTTCTACCCCTCGGTAAAAAATTGGTGGCAGAGGGTTTGGCATCTTCAAGAATGGGTGGGAATTTCTTGGAAATAAACGAGAAATGGTATAGATTTTCTCAAAATTGTAGCAGAAGATATGGTGAAAATTTGAATATCCATGAGGTAATAACTGTTTCGCCAAAATCATATGAGGAAAGTAAAGCAATCCCTACCGTTAGACCAGATGGCACTCTTGGTATGCATACATACTCAGAAAAAGATGGAATAGAAATTGTAGATCTATGTATTGAAAATTATAGAATATTAGAGAAATTAGAGATAGGATTTAGAAATAAAATTTTTAGATGGAGAGGTATATGAAAAAAATATTGATAGCCTCTTTCGATCTGGAGATTGGAGGAGTTGAGAGAAGTTTAATAAATCTGTTGGATAATTTTGATTATAAAAATTATAAGGTAGATCTTATGCTTTATAGGCACAGTGGAGAGTTCTTAAAATTTCTCTCGCCACTACCCAATCTTTTACCTGAAGATAAGATCTACCGTACTATAAGAATGGGTATAGGTGAGATAATTAAAAATAGAAACTATCTTATAGCTGGTGCAAGAATATATGCCAAGTTTTTAGGGTATAGTTTCAGTCAAAAAAATAGTTTGAAGGAAAATAGCTATTATCAACTTCAATATATGTGTAGCACCTCGTCACATCTTTTTCCAAAGATAGAAAAAGAGTATGATATAGCGATAAGCTACCTTTGGCCACACTATTATGTTTTGAATAATGTAAAAGCCGAAAAGAAAATAGGTTGGATACACACAGATTATTCAGCAATATCTCTGGATTTAAAGATGGATCTCGAGATGTGGAGCAGATTGGATTATATAATAGCTGTTTCAGATGAGTGTGCAAAATCTTTTTTAAAAAGATACCCATCTTTAGAGGGTAAGGTAAAAGTTATTGAGAATATAACTTCTACAGATTTTATAAGAAAAATGGCAGAGGAAAAATTGGAAAAGGATGATTACTACCGGAAAGATAGTTTTAATCTACTTACAGTAGGTAGATTTTCTCATGCCAAAGGGATAGACAATGCAGTAAAAGCTCTGAAAAACCTCAATGATAATGGATA
>JBOFTG010000145.1:0-1562 GCA_051651945.1 Fusobacteriaceae bacterium
GAGCACGAGGAGGAATCAGGTCTTGTGAGAAGAGAGTATGAAACTACAGTAACCGTGCCACCAATGTCAGAAGGGTTTATAAATATAGAGATAGGAGAGAGATACAATCCAGCTATACAGGAAACTATTGAATTTGGAGTTCAAGATATCTTTAACAGAACGGTAATAGATGTAGATTCATATGGAGAACCTATAAGAAATGCTTTAGTAAAAAATTCAAATTACGGAAACGGAAAGGTATATATAATTGAGGGTGGAGTTCAAGAAGCTGAACTTGATTTAGTTAATGGAGTATCACCTAAAAAAGAGTTTATTCTAAAAAATGGAACAAGGATAAGAGTAGAGCATGTTGGAGGGAAACTAAAACTAACTCCGATATATTGGACTCAAGAGACAACTGAAAAATTTGATATCAACTATTTTACAAAGATAGGAAGCACTACTTTTGTAGGAAGTTTCCATTTCACAATAGAGACACCAAACAGATATGTTGCCCTAGTTGGTGATTTAGATTTTGGAAGAATAATGAAAGGTTTTGGAAATATAAAAGCTGAGACAGAGTTAGAGGTGTATTACAATAATACTCTTGATGGAATAAGAGCGGAATACTCACTAGATACAGATGGAGCAGGTGGACATATCTGGCTAGATGATAATAAAAAATTGAAAGTGGATGAGATTAAAATTGGAACTCATAAGATCGATCCAAAGATGCCGATAAAAACAACAATTCCAATATCGGGTATAATAAGAGATACAAGCCAAGTTTCACCAGGGAAATATGAGAAAACATTACAACTTATAATTAGACTACGGTAAAGGAGATACATAATGAAAAAACTACTATTTTTTCTATTATTAATAAGTCAGATGGCATCTGCATATATAAATATCCATCCATTGAAATTTGATAAGAAGATAGATGGTAAAGGTGAGGGGGAGCAGTTTACACTATATAATCCCACATCTGAAACGATAAAATACTCAATATATTTTGCAGATGAAGAGATAAAAAATTCTATGAAAGGGTGGGTAGATTTCTACCCATCATCACTAACTCTTACTCCTGGAAAAAAAGGTGAGGTAAAGATATTTGTTAAAGCTCCAAAAGATGCAAAAGCTGGTGAATATCTGGCTACTATGGGGATAAAAGAGATTTCACTTCCAAAGACAGCTGACCCTAAAGAAAATCATCTAAAAATTTTGACACATCTTAAGATGGATCTCGCTGGTTATGTTGGTGATATCTCTCCAAAGATAGAACTTCAAAATTTTTCATACAGTTTAAAAGATGAAAAGTTAGAGTTTAAAGGTAGTATGAGAAATTCTGGTGAGAGAAGAGGTTATATAGATTTTTATCTTTCCAATGGAAAGATAAAAGATGATTACCACCTAGGAACAGTTAGAATCCTGAGAGATGAAGAGGAAAATTTAGAAAAATTAAATCAGATAGTAACTGATAAGAAACTTATTAAAAACATAAGAAAATATAAGAAGATAATATTAAAAGATCAGTTTAATGGAAAATTATTGGGTGAATATGACATAAAACTGTAACAAAA
>JBOFTG010000146.1:0-1680 GCA_051651945.1 Fusobacteriaceae bacterium
CTACAAAGTCCTATCCCCTCAGCTCCAAACTCTCTTCCTATAAGTACATCACTTGGTGTATCTGCATTCATTCTAATCTCTAAAGTTTTAAACTCTTTACACCATTGAAGAAGCTCTTTTAACTCTTCGCTTATCTCACCTTTTTTCAGTTTAACTTCACCTTTATAAATCTCACCGTTATATCCATTGATAGATATGATATCCCCTTCATAAATTTTCTCTCCATTTATATAAAAGAATTTTTCACTACAGTCTATCTTTATACTTTCACATCCAGTTACACAACATTTCCCCATTCCTCTAGCTACTACAGCACCATGAGATGTCGCTCCACCTTTAACTGTTACTATCCCTTTTGCTAAACTCATACCTTTGATATCTTCTGGCGATGTTTCCACTCTTACTAAAATTACAGATTCTCCTTCTTTCACCATATCTATGGAAAGAGCTACTTTTCCTACTGCAACCCCTGCTGATCCCGGCAACCCTTTCCCTAGAAGCTTTTTTCCTGCTAAATCACTCTCCTCAAAAGTTCCATTAAAAACTTGAGGTAAAAGCTCAGTATCTATCATCATAATAGCCTTATCTTTTGTTACGATCCCTTCTTTCACCATATCTACAGCTATTTTTATCGCTGCATTAGGTGATCTTTTCCCTCTTCTTGTTTGAAGAATAAAAAGTTTTCCATTTTCTATTGTAAATTCAATATCTTGCATATCTCCATAGTGATTCTCTAAAAGTTTTCCAATCTCTGAAAACTCATCATATATTTTTGGCAGTTGATTTCTCATACTTTGAATTGAGTTTGGAGTTCGTATACCAGCTACGATATCCTCACCTTGAGCTTCTAGTAGATACTCTCCAAATAGCCGATTTTCTCCTGTCGATGGGTTTCTAGTAAATGCAACCCCTGTTCCTGAAAGTTCATTATAGTTTCCAAATACCATCTCTTGAATAACAACAGCAGTTCCCATACTCTCATCAATCCCTTGAAGTTGTCTGTATATTTTTGCTCTTTCATTATTCCAAGAGTTAAATATAGATTCTATTGCCATTTTTATCTGTTCTTTTGGATTCTCTGGGAAAAACTCCCCTGTTTCCATCCAATATATATTTTTAAATATCTCAATTATCTCTTTTTCTGATTTTCCATTTGAAAACTTCTTAACTTTTACAAACTTCTCTCTTGGAATACCTTTTACAATCTCACTAAACATCTCAATAAATCTTAGATAAATCTCATAAACAAACTTTTCATTTTTTGTTTTTTGAATCAATCTTTGAACAGCAATATCATTCAATCCTAAATTTAATATTGTATCCATCATCCCTGGCATTGAAACTGGTGCTCCTGATCTCACCGAAACCAATAAAGAGTTTTCTCCCTCAAAACTCTTTTTAGTTTCCTCTTGAAGCCTCTCTATTGCTATTTCAATCTCCTCTACCATCTCTCTTGATAAAGAATTTTTACTTTCGAAATATTTTTTACAAGCTGTTGTTGTAACTACCATTCCATTTGGAATAGGTAATCCTATTTTTTTCATCTCGACTAAGTTGGCTCCCTTTCCACCTAGTATCAATTTTCCTAAACCGTTTCCCTCACTGAATAAGTAAATATTTTTCATATTCTCTCTCCTGTATTTTCTAATTTATTTTACTGAACTACTCACTTTTCTCTTT
>JBOFTG010000147.1:0-9060 GCA_051651945.1 Fusobacteriaceae bacterium
AGGAATCACTATTTTCAATAATATCACCATACACTTCAGAATCTATATTTTTGGATCTTTTTTCAGGAACAGGAAACATAGCTCTAGAAGCACTTAGTAGAGGAGCTAAAAGAGCGGTAATGATAGAGCAAGATCAAGCAGCACTTAAGATAATTATCGAAAATATAAATTCTTTAGGTTACGAAGACAGATGTAGAGCTTATAAAAATGATGTTGTTAGAGCGGTTGAGATTCTTGGAAGAAAAGATGAAAAATTTGATATAATATTTATGGATCCTCCATATATGCAAGAACTATGTACGAAGGTTACCAAAGCTATATCTAAAGCTGGAGTATTAGCTGACGGAGGACTAATAATATGTGAACATCATATTTTTGAAGAGTTAGCTGATGAGATTGGAGAATTTAAAAAAGCTGATTATAGAAAATATGGTAAGAAAGCTATGACATTTTATACAAGATAATATTTTTATAAAAATAAAAAGCAACCTAATTTTCATTTGGGTTGCTTTTTTGTAAAAGGAGATTTGATGTGAAAAAATTTTTAAAAAGAAAAAATATTGAATTTTCAATTAAACGTTATTTTATTGATGTTTTAAGCTATATGGCACTTGGATTATTTTCTTCTCTTCTGATAGGAACAATTTTAAATACATTAGGTCAAAAGTTAGAGATAAAATTTTTGACAGAAACGGTTTGGCCATTAGCTAGAGATATGACAGGGGCATCAATAGGTGTTGCTGTTTCTTATAGCTTAAAAGCTCCTCCTTTGGTATTATTTGCATCTGTTATAACAGGTGCGGCAGGAAATGTTGTAGGAGGACCAGTCGGAGCTTTAATAGCATCGGTAATAGGAGCAGAGTTTGGAAAAGCAATTTCTAAAGAGACTAAGGTAGACATAATATTGACACCAGCAATAACTGTGATAACAGGAATTCTAGCAGGAGGAGTTGTAGGCCCATTTATCGCAGATAGTACCAGTAATTTGGGGGAGTTGATAATGTACTTAACAGAACTCCAACCTTTTTATATGGGAATTTTTATATCGGTAATTATGGGAATGCTGTTGACACTTCCACTTAGTAGTGCTGCTATCTCAATAATGCTAAGCCTTGGAGGTATTGCGGGAGGGGCGGCAACAGTTGGATGTTCAGCACAGATGATAGGATTTGCTTTTATGAGTTACAAAGAAAATGGATTGGGAGGTTTTTTTGCTCAAGGATTTGGAACTTCAATGATACAGATATCCAACATAATAAAAAATTATAAAATCTGGATACCTCCGATAATAACCTCAGCTCTTCTGGGACCATTAGCAACAGTTGTATTCAGATTAAAAAATATACCTATATCTTCTGGAATGGGTAGCAGTGGTCTTGTTGGACAGATTGGAACAGTTGCAGCGATGGAGGGGAGTGAACTGACAGGTATAAAATTATATTTTGTAATTTTTCTTCTTCATATTTTACTTCCGGGATTAATAACCTATATAATAGGAGAGTGGTTTAGAAAAATTGGTTGGATTAAAGATGGAGATTTGAAAATAGATATATAAAAAAAACCCACAAAAATAAGTTTTGTGGGTTTTGTATTTTGTAGTAATTATCTTTTTGAGAACTGAGGAGATCTTCTTGCTTTTCTCTTTCCGAACTTCTTTCTCTCAACCATTCTTGAGTCTCTTGTAAGGAATCCAGCTTCTCTTAAAGCAGGCTTTAGAGTTTCGTCAGATATAACTAGTGCTCTAGATATACCGTGTCTTATTGCTCCAGCTTGTCCAGAGTTTCCTCCACCAACAACATTAACTCTGATTCCGAATTTCTCCATTGACTCAGTTAATGCTAGTGGTTGCTCAACGATTTTACCAAGTATTTCTCTTCCACCGAAGTACTCTTTCATTGATTTACCATTTATTACAATTCCAGTTGCACCTGGAATAAGTCTTACTCTTGCTACAGAAGTTTTTCTTCTTCCTGTTCCTAAATATTGAATCATCTCTGCCACTATAATTACCTCCTAATTAAATTTCAGTTTTTGCTGGTTTTTGAGCGATATGAGTGTGCTCAGCACCTACGAATACTCTTAATCTAGTTAACTGTTGAGCTCCTAGCTTATTTTTAGGAAGCATTCTTCTAACTGCTAACATAAGAACTTCTTCAGGTTTCTTATCCATGATTTCACCAAGAGTTCTCTCTTTGATTCCACCTGGGAATCCAGTATGGTGATAATATTTTTTGTCTGTTAACTTTTTACCAGTTACAGCTATCTTTTCCATGTTTGTAATAACTACGAAATCTCCACCATCGATATGAGGAGTATAAGATACCTTCTCCTTACCCATTAATTTCTTAGCTATTTCAACAGCAAGTCTTCCTAAAACTTTACCTTCAGCATCATAATGATACCAATCTCTTACTACATCTTCTTTTCTTTGCATATCTGTGTATTTCTTCATTCGTTTCCTCCTAGATAGTTATATTTTATTGCAATATAACGCAACGGTCCTTTGTGGGAAAGGTTAAATTTTACTTAAATATCATAACAGTTTTTACTTGTTTTGTCAAGTTAATTATACATACTTTCTTGGATTATTTTTTTAAAACTTTATTTTTTGATCAAAATGCAGTAAAATAGGATATAAACAGATAAAAGGGAGAGAGCAATGGAGAAAAAAAATAGTTTTGAGAGTAACTTAGAAAATTTGGATAAGATAATAGAGAGTCTTGAAAATGGTGAGTTATCATTAGATGATAGCATAAAAGAGTATGAAAAAGCTATGAAATTGATAAAAAAATCTTCTGAGATGCTGAAATCGGCTGAAGGAAAGATAATAAAGGTAAATGAAAAAAATGATAAAATTGAATTTTCGGAGGTAGATGATGCTCGATAGATATATGGAAAAATCGAGAAAGGAGATTGATAAGGTTATTGAAGAGTATTTTTTAGAGTTGGAATATCCCGGGATAATTGCTGAAGGAATGAGATACTCGGTTTTAAATGGTGGTAAGAGAATAAGACCAATATTACTTTTTATGACTTTAGAACTTTTGGGTGTGGATAGAGAGTTAGGTTATGGAAGTGGAGTTGCTATAGAAATGATACACTCATATAGTTTAGTTCACGATGATCTCCCAGCTATAGACAACGATGATTATAGAAGAGGAAAGCTAACAACACATAAAAAATTTGGAGAAGCAGCAGCTATACTTATTGGAGATGGATTGCTAACGCATGCTTTTACAATATTGTCGGAAAAAAATAATAAAATTTCACCAGAAAAAATTGTAAAAGTAATAGCTAAAACTTCAAGGTATTCAGGTATAAATGGGATGTTAGGTGGCCAGATGGTCGATATAGAGAGCGAAGGAAAAACTATAGATTTCGAAACTCTCAAATATATTCATAAAAATAAAACTGGAAAACTGATATCATTACCTATAGAGATAGGATGCATAATCGCAGAAGCGGGAGATGAAAAAACAGAAAATTTAAAAAGATATGGAGAACTTTTAGGATTAGCTTTTCAAATTAGAGATGACATTTTAGATGTAGAGGGAAGTTTTGAGAAACTGGGAAAACCTATAGGAAGTGATTTAGAGCTTGAAAAATCAACATATCCATCTATTTTTGGAATGGATGAAACTAAAAAGATATTAATTTCAATATGCAAAGAAGCCCAAGAGATAATTTTGAAAAATTTTCCAGGAAAAACTGCACAGATATTCATTGAACTTGTGAAATATGTAGCTGAAAGAGAGAGTTAAACAACAATTGAAGCACTAATTGTTGACAAAAATTAGTTAAAATTGTATAAATATAGTACGAGAAATCGAATAAAAAATATAAAAGTTGAAAAACAGGGGGAAAAATGGCAAAGTTAAAAAATATAATAGTAGCACATAAGGCACAGATGAATCAGCATGTTCCAGGAGCGATAGATGTAATGGGAGCTTTCGATAATTTGATGCAACCTATATTTCCGTTTCCAATGATGAATCTATCTATTGTAATAACTCTAGAAGAGATAGAAAAACCAACTAAATTTGAGGTTAGATTAAATTCACCAAGTGATGAACTTATTACAAAAGGAGATTTTATACCTCTTATGGATCCGTTTGGAACAGGTAAAAAGATACTTGATCTTGAAAAAATATTAATAAAAGATAGAGGATTATACACTATAGATATATTTGAAAAAGCTGAAGATGGAAAAGTTAAGTTTGTAGCTGGAGAGAAGTTATTTATAGCTGATTATCCACCGCAAAGAAAATTTTCACCTCAGATAATAGCAGATATTATTGCAAAAGAGGATCTTATAAAAATGGTGAAAACTGAATTTAGACCTCTAGATAATCCAGAAAAAAGTATAAAAATTCAGATATCTCTAGATAAATCAATAGCATTAGAAGAAGGATTCATGAATATGCCCGAAGACGATAAAGTTACAGTAGATGGTAAAGATTATGACCTTACAGGACTTAGAAGACAGGTTGAATGGATGTTTGGAAATCCAATTCCTAAAGAAGAAAAAAAAGATGAAATTTTAGAAAAAGTAGAAGAATAATATTAAAAAATGAAAAATCAACCCGTTGTTGTATAAAATAGCGAGGAGTTGATTTTATGTATAATCAAAAAGATAAAAAAATGAATTTCACGATAAAGCTTACATTAGATGAAGCTAAAAAAATGTTAACTTATTTTAATGAAGAGTTTATGGATAGTTATGATGATTTTCTTTTGACTCTCGAAGAGGGTGGACAAGCTGAGGGTGAAGAGTATGAATATTATGAAGATTTAAGAGAGGTTCTCTCGGATCTTGTATATGAATTCAAAAAAGAGATTAGAAAAAAAGAGCGTACAGATTCAAAAAATAGAGATATGGATGAATTGGAGAAAGATGTGATAAAAGAGAAGTTGAATCAATATTCTCAAGAGATATTAAAAAAAATACATGAGTTTGATAAAAATATCTATGTTCCCTCTCTATACAAAATTTACTGGTATCTTCATAACTCATTTGATAAATCTGGAGAACTTATATTCAGTCAAAACTCTTTAGAAGACCTATTGGATATGGATAAGAACAGTTTGGAGAAATTTTTAAAAGAGATGAGCAGTATAGAGATTAATATAGGCAATAGAAAAGGTAGAATTATTGAAAAGTTTAGATTTTTGAATAGTAGTACAGTAAAAATTGACTATAATTTACATGTAGTAAATCCATATTCAGCTGCATACAGAGATAAGGAATTTAAGATAGATACCTTAGATAAAATCTTTATAACAAAACACAAAAAAGAAGAGTGAAGTCAAATCACTCTTCTTTTTTCTTGTCAGAAAAAAGAATTTAGGGTAAACTTAGATACTATTATACAAATAAAGTTTAGGAGGATTTATGTTATTAGCTATAGATGTTGGAAATACTCATGTAGTAACAGGAGTAATGAATAAAAAGGGAGATGTTTTACTTAGTTTTAGGGTTGCGTCAAACGAAAAAATGACTGAGGATGAATATTTTTCATATTTAAGGAACATAGCTGAATTTAATGATATAGATTTAAGAAAGATAAATGGAGTTATAGTATCTTCAGTTGTTCCAGGACTTATAAATATGTTTAAATTTTTAGGGAAAAAATATTTCAAACTTGAAACAATGGTAGTTGATATGGAGTTAGATATTCCTTTTGAATTTAGCAAAGGAATGAACCCTATCGGTTTTGGAGCTGATAGGATTATAGATATAACTCAAGCTGTAACAGAGTATCCAGATAGAAATCTTATTATTTTTGATTTGGGAACTGCGACAACATACGAGGTTATGGAAAAAAATATATATGTTGGTGGAGGGATTCTTCCGGGAATAGAGATGTCTATAAATGCTCTTTTTGGGAATACAGCCAAACTTCCGAAAGTTAAATTTAGCACACCAGACTCTGTATTGGGAAGAGATACAAGCGAACAGATACAAGCTGGAATATTTTTTGGATATGCAGGACAGATAAAACATATAATTAAAAAAATAAAAGAAAAAGTAAAAAAACCATATGTAATTGCAACAGGAGGATTAGGTAAAATTTTATCTGCTGAGATAGAAGAGATTGATATCTATCTTCCAGAACTAAGCATAAAAGGTCTCCATACTCTCTACTACAGAAATAAAGGTAGAAAATAGATGAAAGTAGTAGGAGTTGTTGTAGAGTATAACCCTTTTCACAATGGACATAAATATCATTTAGAAAAAGCAAAAGAGGCAACAGGAGCAGATATAGTAATAGCTGTTATGAGTGGAGATTTTACTCAGAGAGGTGAGGTGGCATGCATCGACAGATTCAAAAGAGCTGAAATGGCACTTTTAAATGGTGTAGATCTCATAGCTGAGCTTCCAATCTTTTATTCGAGTCAGAGTGCAGAAACTTTTGCAAAAGGGGCAATGAATATTTTAAGTGAGTTAGGGGTTGACTTTGTTGTTTTTGGGTCTGAAAGTGCAGAGATTGAAAATATAGAAAAGATAGCCGAGCTAGAAGAGAGTGATGAGTTTAAAAGCTATTTAGAGATTTATATGAAAAAAGGAAATTCCTATCCAACCTCATATTCGAATGCATTGAGAGATTTAGGTTTTAATCAGAGCGTGAAATCTAACGATATACTTGGAATCGAATATGTCAAAAGTGAGAAGAGTTTAAAAAAAAGAGTGAAGATGGTTCCTATAAAAAGAGTGGGTGTCGGATATCATGATTTGAATGGCGTAGGAGAGATAGCCTCAGCAACGGGAATAAGGAAAATGATAGTTGGCAAAGATTCAATCACACAATATCTACCAGCAATGAGCTTAGATTTTGTAAGAGATGGAAAAATTGCTCGACTAGAGGAGTATTACCCTTTAATAAGGTATGCTATCTTAAGAGATTACAGCTCTTTAAAAGAGATTCAAGATATTGAGACAGGTTTAGAAAATAGGCTCTATGAGTGTGCTCTGGAACATTTTGAATTTGATAAATTTTTTGAAAAGTTGATAACTAAAAGATATACTACTGGAAGGCTTCAAAGAGTTTTGATACATATTCTAACTGGATTAACAAGGGAGATAACTCGAGACACAAAAGAGAAACTTCCATATGTAAATATTCTTGGTTTCAACGGTAAAGGGCAGGAATATCTTAAATTTCTGAAAAAAAATAGAGATAGCGAGATACCGATAATTGTTGGTAAAAAAAATATAAATAGATATCTAAATTCTCATAATCACAATCTTTTTTATTTTAATGAAAAAGCATCAGAGATATATAAAATGTTAAATAACTATCAGGACAGAAAAATTCCCATTATCAAATAAAAGAGTAGAGGGGTGGAGAATGAGAGAAAAATTAAAATTAAATACAAAAATATTGTATGGTGCTGGAGTTAGTTATGCTATTGTAGATCAAATTTTTGCACAATGGATATTATACTTTTATCTACCACCTGCAAATTCAGGATTAAAATCTATTATACCTCCCTTAATGCTATCAGTTGCATTGGCATTGTCAAGAGGGGTGGATGTTATAACAGATCCTCTGATTGGTTATTTTTCAGATAGAACATCAACAAGATGGGGAAGACGAATTCCATATATAGCTGTGGGAACAATTCCGTTGTCACTAGCAACAGTAGCTTTTTTTTATCCTCCGGTTGGAAGTGAGATGTTAATCTTTTTTTATTTGGCGGTTATAGGATCCCTTTTTTTTACGTTTTACACAGTAGTTGGAGGACCTTATAATTCCTTGATTCCAGAGATAGGACAAGATAGAGATGAGAGATTATCTTTATCAACTTGGCAATCTGTTTTTAGACTAGTTTATAGTGCTGTGGCTATGATTGTTCCTGGTGTGCTTATAAAGTTTTTTGGAAAAGGAGATACTTTAACAGGCATAAGAGGAATGGTTATAGCACTCAGTACAATTTCGGCAATTGGAGCTTTTTTTACAGTTTTTGGAGTTCCAGAAAAAAAATTATCTGTAGGAGGAGTTTCGAAAGCTGACTTTAAATTAACTTTAAAAATAGTCTTAAAAGACACCTCTTTTAGATATTATCTACTAGGACTTCTCTTTTATTTTATAGGGTTTAATAATTTGAGAGCTGTCATGAACTATTATGTTGAAGATATAATGGGGCAAGGAAAAGCGGGGATAACTATTGCAGCAGCAGTTCTTTTTGGAGTTGCAGCACTATTTTTTGTACCGACTGCGAAACTTTCTAAAAGATTTGGATATAGAAAAGTGATGCTCGGAAGTTTAATAGTGTTATCGATTTTATCTTTAGTTCTCTTTAATTTAGGAAAGATAATTCCTAATAGTTATGGATATCTTATTTTTGCTTTAATTGGTATACCGGTATCAGGGTCGGCTTTTATCTTTCCACCAGCAATGTTAAGTGAGATAGGAACAAAGATAAGTCGAGATTCGGGTGAGCGAATAGAGGGTGTTTGTTTTGGAATACAGGGATTTTTTCTGAAAATGGCTTTTTTAGTTTCAATATTTTCTCTTCCAATAATACTTTCTTCAGCGGGAGATGGGGCAGTTACAAACGAGGGAATATATAATAGTTCGATATTTTCAAGTATATCTTTTTTAATATCTTTTTTCTTTTATTTTAAGTATAAGGAGTAGAGATGGATACTGTATATCTTTTGGCAATTGAGATGTTTTTAGGAATTTTTATCTTAAATTTTTTACCAAATCCATATGGTATGATTGTTTTTATTTTGTTGATATTGACAGCAGGTGTAGCTCTCAAAAGAAAGATTTTTTTCTATTGGGTTATACCTGCTGTTTTTTTGATTAGTTTTTTAAATAGAATAGATAATCGTAATTATAAAAAGGGTGATTTTTTAATTGATGCAGAAGTTAGATTGTATGCTGGTAGAGGTGAAATATATAAAATTGCGGAAAAATTTCCACAGAAAAAAAGTATGGTAATAATTGATAGAATTGAAAATGGAAATTATAGAATTGATGGTGAGATAAAGAAAAAAGAATTCTATCGAGATAGTGTTATATATCATCTGAAAGCGAAAAATATTGATAT
>JBOFTG010000148.1:0-5212 GCA_051651945.1 Fusobacteriaceae bacterium
TATACTGGAGCAGATATCAGCTCGGCAGCAGCTTTCCGAAATGATGCAAATATGTTAGAGGGTCCTATAAAAAAATCTGATGTAGCATTGATATATAAGTACGATAACACTCTAAGAGCCTATGAGCTTACAGGAGCACAACTTAAGAAATATATGGAGTGGTCAGCACAATACTATAATCAGTATCAAGATGGAGATCTGACAGTGTCATTCAATCCAAAAATAAGAGGATATAACTATGATATGTTTTCTGGAGTTAAATATGAGATAAATATCTCTAAACCAGTTGGTTCTAGAATAGAAAATTTGAGAAAAAGTGATGGAACAAAGATTAAAGATAATGCAAAATACATTGTAGCAGTAAATGATTACAGAGGAAAAACAACTTTATCACATGAAAAAACAGGACTTTTCCCAGGTATACAACCAGTTAGAGATCTTTTTGTAGAAAGAGGAGATGCTGGAAGAATAAGAGATCTAATAAGAGAGTATGTGGAAAAAGTTCGTGGAGGAGTTATTACTCCTGAAACTGAAAATAACTGGAAGATAACAGGATATAATTGGGATGAAAATCTTCATCAAGAAATTGCGGATCTTGTAAATGCTGATAAGCTTAAGATACCAGTTTCTGAAGATGGTAGAACTCCAAATGTAAAATCTATCAGAGTGGAAGATTTAAAAAAATAAAAAAATAGAGAATAGATATCAAAAAGAAAAAAGTTCAACTAGATTGAGCTTTTTTTATTTTTTAAAATCAGTTATAATCATATATAAGAAAAAGCGACGGAGGAAAAATGCAACTGAATTTAAAGTTTGATAGGGATAACCTCTACAGAGGTGAGATACCTTTTTATTTAAAGGGGTTAGAGAAAAATATAGTATACCTGTGCTCGTCAAAGAGAAATATAAATGATTACTATTGGGTATTAAAGGATATTTATCCAGGTGAGGTAATAAGAGCTGAAGAATCGGAAGATGATGATTATAGAGATTTTAATTATAAAATTATAGAAACTTTAGATCGTGGCAAAAATTTTATAATTCTTGCTACTTTAGAGTTTTTTCTAAATGAGTATATATTTTCAGGTAATAAAATAAAAATTGCTCTGGGTGAAAACTTTGATTTTAAAAAGTTAGCAGAAAAATTGGAAACTGATGGGTATCAGAAAAATTATCTAATAGAGAATCGTATGGAGTATTCAATCCGTGGAGATATATTTGATTTTTTTCCAGTAAATGGAGAGCATCCTGTGAGAGTCGAATTTTTTGATGAGAAAGTGGAAAGGATAACATATTTCAACATTGAAAATCAAAGGAGTATTGAAAAATTAGATGAAGTAAATGTGTATATAGACAATAATAAAAAAAATGGTGAAAACTTTCTAAAGTTAATCTCGGAGAGAGATAATGAAACAAAAACAGAATATATAGTGGAAAATTTAGAAGTGTTGAAATATCGTTTTCAGGAAATATTATCTCAAAAATCTGAGGAAAAAGAGGCGTTAGAAAATCGTTTTCGAGATAACATAGATGAATTTCGTGAAATTAAAAATATAAGGCTAGGAGATGAAGAACTTTTAAGATTTCAAGATTATGAAGAGGTAAAAAAAATATCCCATCAGAAAAAAATCGTAATTCTGAGTGATGAAGAAAATAGATATCGTGAGATATTTCAAGACTATTCAAACATAGAGATAAAAAAATATCCTTTGTATGAGGGATTTAAAAATAATAACATTATATATCTTACTGATAGAGAGTTAAAAGGGATAAGAGTTCGTAGAGAATATAAAAGAGAATCAGGTGTTAAAAAGCAAGAGATATCAGCAATAAATAGGGGTGAATATATTATCCATGAAAGTTTTGGAGTAGGGATATATATGGGGACCTCAATTATAAATAGTGATGAGTATCTAGAGATAAAATATGCTGATCAAGATAAGCTTTTTGTACCAATTGGAAATTTAGACAGAATAGAAAAATTTCAGATAGAACCAGGAACAGAGCCCGAGATATATAAACTGGGAAGAAAAGGTTTCCGTAAACGTCGTGAGAAAATTCAAGATGAGATGTCAAAATTTGCACTAGAGATTATCGAGGTTCAAGCAAAGAGAAAACTTGCCCTTGGATATAGATTTGGAAATGATACTCTTATGCAAGAGGAGTTTGAAGAGAGCTTTCCATATAATTTAACCAAAGATCAAAGAAGAGCAATCGAGGACACCAAAGAAGATATGGAATCTGGAAGGGTTATGGATAGGATAATCTGTGGAGATGTTGGATGTGGAAAAACAGAGATTGCTATCCGTGCAGCATTTAAAGCTGCTATGGATGGAAAACAGGTGGCATTAATGGTTCCAACAACTATTTTAGCTCAGCAACACTACGAAAGGATGGTTGAAAGAATGAAAAACTATCCTGTTACAGTAGAACTTCTCAGTCGTATAAAAACAGATAAAGAGCTGAAAGAATGTTGTAAAAACATAGCTCTTGGAGGTGTAGATATCGTTATTGGAACTCATAAGATATTATCTCCGGAGATACAATTCAATGATCTAGGTATTGTTATTATTGATGAGGAGCAGAAGTTTGGAGTAAAAGCAAAAGAGAAACTAAAAAAAATTCGAAGCAATGTGCATATGTTGACACTGACAGCAACACCGATACCAAGAACATTAAATTTAGCTCTTCTTGGAATTAGAGATATATCGATAATAGAGACATTGCCCGAAGGTCGTCTGCCGATACAAGATCACTTTATAGAGAAAAAAGATGAAGCGGTGAGAGATGCTGTGATGCGTGAGTTTGCTCGAGAGGGTCAAACTTTTTATATATACAACAGAGTAAAAGGTATAGAACGTAGAGAACAGAAGTTGAGAGAGATGCTTCCTAGCTTTTTAAGGGTAGATCATATTCATGGACAGATGCCACCTCGTGAGATTCGTGAGATACTACATCAGTTTGAAAATGGTGAGATAGATCTTCTTTTAGCCACAACTATTATAGAGAATGGTATAGATGTTGAAAATGCAAACTCTATTATAATTGAGGGAACAGATAAGTTGGGATTATCTCAGATGTATCAACTAAGAGGAAGAGTGGGTCGAGGTCATGAAAGAGGTTATTGTTACTTTTTATTAGATGAAAAAGAGGGTCAAAGCAAGGTAAAACAGCGTGAAGAATCCATGAAATCTTTGGGAGATATGGGAGCTGGAACAGGTTTTAATCTTTCTATGGAGGATATGAGAATAAGAGGAGCTGGAGAGATATTGGGAGATCGTCAACATGGATCTATTGAAATATTGGGGTATGGACTATATATGAAACTTCTGCAAGAAGAGATAGCTAAACAGAAGGGAGAATACTTGGAAGAACTTCCAGAATTTACACTTGAACTCAGAGTTCCAAGATATATACCAGACACGTATATCGAAGAAAAAGAGAAGCTGGTACTGTATAAGAGAATAGCTCAGATGGTGGATGTGGCTCAGATAGAAAAGATTCAAGGTGAGATAGAAGATAGATTTGGACCTTCACCATACTCTGTAAAATCATATCTACGTGGAGAAAAGTTAAAACTTTTAGCCCAAAAAGCAAGAGTGATAGCTGTCCACGAGGAAAAAGAGGGTACAACCCTTATAAAGTTTCAACAGGATAAATTGGACATGGAAAAGCTGATGGATATAATAGCATCAGAAAGAGGTAAATATATAAAAAACATTGGAGCTCTAAGATATTTAGGTACTCCAGAAAGATTTTTTAATGACTATACAGAGGAGAAAGTATGACAGAATTTGATAAATTAGTACAACTGATGAAAACACTTAGAGGAGAGAACGGTTGTTCTTGGGATAAGAAACAGACGATTCACAGTTTAAAAGAGTATCTGTTGGAAGAGACATATGAAACTCTAGAAGCCATGGATTTGGGAGGCGATGAGTTAAAAGGTGAGCTGGGTGATCTTCTACTTAATATAATTTTCCAAGCCCAGATATCTGAAGAGAAAGGTGAATTTAATATGGAGGATGTTGTAAAAAAACTTTCTGAAAAACTTATCAGAAGACATCCACATATTTTTCAGGATGAGATGGTAGAGCTTAGTCCTGAAGAGGTAAAAAAGCAGTGGGAAAATATAAAAAAAGATGAAAAAGAGCATCAGAATAGAAAATCTATATTGGATGGAATACCAAAAGCTCTTCCTCCAATGGCTCGTGCAGAAAAGATAATCAAAAAAGTTTCTGCTGTTGGTTTTGACTGGGATACTCCAGAGGGTGTGCTAGATAAAATCGAAGAGGAGCTAGAAGAGGTAAGAGTGGAGCTTAGGAGTGGAGATCGTGAGAAGCTGGGAGAAGAGTTGGGAGATCTGATGTTTTCTCTCATAAATATGGCAAGATATCTTGGGTATAACAGTTCAGATTTATTGAATAAAACCAACCATAAATTTGAGAGACGTTTCCGTCATGTGGAAGCTAATTGTATTTTAGGAGATGCGGATTTAGAAGAGATGGACAACCTATGGGAAGAAGCCAAAAAAATAGAAAAAGGACAGATGCTGTAACATCTGTCCATAGCCTTAGTCAGTTGCCTAGTATAGCTTTATAGCCAATAGGAAAAAAACTATACATAGTAGAATGAATCGTAACATTATAAGATCACCTCCTTTTTAGAGGTAGCTCCTGCTAAGAATATGATTTTATCATAAAAAATAAAAAAAGAAAAGGAGTAGTTACAGCTACCCCTTTTCCCGATGATCTTAAATTCGATTCACTCTACCTCTATGTATGGTATAATTATACAATTTTTTTTTAAAATAATCAAGGGGGATTTTATGAGACTGGACAAGTTTTTAAAAGTAAGCAGAATAATAAAGAGAAGACCGATAGCGAAGGCTGTTGTAGATGGTGGCAAGACAAAATTAGATGGAAAAGTTGCAAAGCCAAGTACAGAGGTGAAAATTGGAGCTATTTTGGAACTTGAATACTATGACAGATATTTTAAGTTTCAAGTGCTAGAGGTTCCGGCAGGAAATGTAGCTAAAAATCGTGCTCAAGATCTGATAAAGGTATTGGATATAAGAGGTATTGATAAGATAGATTTGGAAAGTGAAGAGGAGATTTTCGATGAGAAACCTTGTGAAATCTAATTGTAAGATAAATATAGGGCTCAATGTAACTGGAGTTCTAGAAAATGGTTACCATACCCTTGATATGGT
>JBOFTG010000149.1:0-3320 GCA_051651945.1 Fusobacteriaceae bacterium
GTGATAAGATTTTTTACTGCTCCGTTTATTGTGAAAAGTATATTATAATATTCTCCTAACATTATAAGAAGAAGTGAACCTGAGATTCCAGGAATTATCATAGCACCAGCAGCAATAGTTCCTGCTAAAAATATTTTTATTCCGTAATTGATTGTGAATAACTTTTCAATTCCTAAACTTTCACCTTTAACTCCAAATTTTAGACCGAGTAAGATGAAAATAACTGTAAAAACAAATCCAATAACGAGTGACAAGACATTTTTTTTACTCCAGTTCTCCCCTTTAACTATAAGAGGTATAGATGGAATAATAAGTAGAAGAAATCCAAAACCAGTTATTTTTGGATAATTGATATAAAGGTATTGTAATATCTTTGCAAAAAGCAATATTCCAATTGCTGCTCCTGAAAATATAGGTAGAAGAAATTTAAGACACTCAACTCTTCTTTTTTTATCGCTCCCAAAGATACCACCAACAGATTCCACAAGTTTATCATAAATATTAAAAACTACAGCTAAAGTACCACCGGAAACTCCTGGCATTATATTTGCTACCCCAATTCCGATTCCTTTTAAAAAAAGTGAAAACATAATCTCTCCCTTAAAACAATTTATTATTTTTGAAAAATTTCAATAGATCTATCTAGAATACCATTTAGGTGAGCTATAAGAAGACCGTAATTTGTTATTGGAACATTTTTTTCTTGAACCTCATCTATACGATTTTGCATATTTTTACGATTTATCATACATCCACCACAATGGATAACAAGATCATATTGATCTAAATTTTCAGGAAAATCACGACCCATCTTAAAATGAAAATTAAAATCTTTTCCAGTTTTTTTTCTGAGAAGATTTGGAATTTTAACTCTACCGATATCCTCGTGTGATGTGTTGTGTGTACAAGTTTCAGCAATCAATATATTAGCTCCATCAAGAAGTGTATCAACTTTTTTAGCTCCTAAAACTAAAGAGTCTAAATCTCCTTTTTGTCTAGCAAAAAGTATTGAAAAACCTGTAATAGGAAATCTTCCATCTACTAAAGAGTCAATTTCTCTGAATGCTTGAGAATCTGTAACTATTAAATCTATATTCTTAAGATCTTGAAGTGCAGTTTCAAGCTCAGTATCACGTACAACATAACTTTTAATTCCATGGTCTAGACAATCTCTTAGAAGCTGAACTTGTGGAAGAATCAATCTTCCTTTAGGTGCTTCTGAATCGATAGGAACTACCATAACAACAGTACTACCATAGTCTAGGATATCTCCAAGTAGTGACGGATCATCTTGCTCTTTTTCTAAAGATTTTATAAGATTATCTTTAAGCTCAATTATCGATTTCCAGTTATGGGCAGAGATAAAATTAGCTTCCGGATATATTTTTTCAATATCTAACCTTTGACTTTCTGTTAGAAACTCCATCTTACTAATTATAAGTAGATGTGGTAGATTATATTTTTTAAAAGTTTTTACATGTTTTTTGTAAAAATCAAAATCTAGATTATCTGCCGAGATAAGAAAAAGAGCGAGATCGCAACGTTTTATCTCTGAAAGAGCTTTTTCGACTCTCATCTCTCCTAACATTCCCTCATCATCAAGACCTGCTGTATCGATAAATAAAACTGGTCCGTAAGGTATAAGTTCCATAGCTTTAACCACAGAATCTGTAGTTGTTCCTTTTACATCTGAAACTATAGCAAGTTCTTGCTCGGTAATAGCATTTAGTAGTGAAGATTTTCCACTATTTGTTTTTCCAAAAATTCCAACATGTTTTCTATTTGAATTGGGCGTATTATTCATAAGTTGATCTCCTATTTTTTAGATTCTAATCTTTTCCATGAGACATTATCTCCTCTCTCCATAACCGCTTGAAATCCAGAAAGTGAGATGTTTTCTATTATATTTTTTAACTCTTCAGCAGCTTCATCATCTTGAAATTTCTTCCCATCATAAAGAGCATACTTGGCTCTATTTTCAAACGGTGATAGATTGGGCATAATAACATTTGCTCCCACTCTAAAACCTTTTTCACGACCTTTAGAGTCGATTGTTCCAAGAGCTGTAGTTGCAGGCAAGAGAACATGCGGCAGAAGAAGTCTTACAATAGCTAACATTACTAGTGTTGTCTCTAAATCTCCACCTTTACAATCTTTAAGAGGAGTATTTTTTTGTGGAATAAATGGACCAAGCCCTACCATATGAGGATTTAAATCTTTTAAAAAAAGCAGATCTTTTACATAATCTTCATTTTTCTGATTTGGTAATCCAATAAGAAAACCAGCTCCAGTCTGAAAACCAATCTCTTTTAGATTTTTTAGACACTCTATTCTATTTTTAAAATCCATATTCGGGTGTAGAGAGTTGTAGAGATCCATATCAGCTGTTTCATGCCTTAGCAGATATCTATCAGCTCCAGCATCATAAAATTTTTGATAGGAGTCAAGAGTTTTCTCTCCTAAAGAGAGTGTTAGAGCTGCTTCAGGACAGCTTTTTTTGATATTTTTAATAATTGCAACAACTCTTTCATCTGTAAACCACTCATCTTCTCCTCCTTGAAGAACAAAAGTTCTAAAACCTAGAAGATATCCTTTTTTGCAACATTCGATAATTTCATCTGCTGTAAGACGATAACGCTCGGTGTCTTTATTGCTATTTCTAATGCCACAGTAGTTACAATCTCTTTTACAATAGTTAGATATCTCGATAAGTCCACGGAGAAAAACAGTTTTTCCATAATTTTCCAGACGTCTAGAAAAAGATTTTTCAAAAAGATATTTTTTGCTATCCTCATCTAAATTTTCTATAAGAAAAAGCATCTCCTGAGAGTCAAGATATGAGTTTTCGTAAAGTTTATCTATCAATTTTCTTAACATTTTAGTCTCCTTAAAATAATCAACCTCTCTGAAAAAAATCAGAGAGGTCAATAGTGCTATTTAGTTCATACATTTTCTAATCATATCAAAAACCTCTAGCTCTGTATCAGGCAGAGAGATTATAACAGTTGAATTTGGATTGGCAAAAGTAACAACCTCTTCATCTCTCTTGTTTAAAAGTCTCATCTCTGGAAGTGTAATAGTTTTGATTCCAAAAGTTGGATTGATAACCTCTAAAACATCACCTGTCTGTAGTCTGTTTCGGATAGCAAGCTTAAACTCAGTGTCAGAAATTTTTTCAATGACCTTAGCTACAAGCTGGTGAGTCTGACTATATGAGTTTCTATCACGATAGTTCATAGCATCTTCATCTGGTTTGCTCTCTAAAAATCCAGTAGAGTAAGATCTGTGTGATGTTGACTCTAATTCCTCTAACCATTGAG
>JBOFTG010000150.1:0-1426 GCA_051651945.1 Fusobacteriaceae bacterium
GATACAGCTCATAAGATAGCTATTCTTACAACTCTTGCATATGATAGATTTGTAGATGCTGAAGGTTTTGATGTAAAAGGTATAAAAGATATAACATATGATGATATTAGAGTTGCAGAAAAACTTGGTCATAGTATAAAACTTATAGCTGAGAGCAAAAAAATAGATGATGAAGAGTTTTCTTTAACCGTTCAGCCGATGCTGGTTTCTCATAGTAATCTACTTTCAAAAGTTGATGGAGCTATGAATGGAATCGAAGTTTGTACACACTTTGGAGGAGACTATCTTTTTAAAGGAGCTGGAGCTGGAGGAGTTGCCACAGCAGTTTCAATAGTTGGAGATCTATACAAGATAAAAAGTGCAACAAAGTGGAGTTACAGTTCTAAAAGTGGTAATCTCCTCAAAAGTGAAAATGGAAAATATCTGGTGAAATCTAAAAATCATATAATTGAAGCTGAATCTAATTGCTCTTTAGACGGATATTTTTACTCTGTTGTAGAAAAAGATATTCTGTCAAAATACTCAGATATTATTGAAAAAAATATAAAGATAAAAAAATAATTATATCTCTTCAGCTTGTTTTAGAAGTTTTCCTTGAGCTACATGGCCAACTCCTAAAACCATTATACGACTATTTCCAGAGACAACAAAACCAGTGAGATTTTTTTCAGTTTCTCCAATAAAATAATATAATCCATCTTTTTGACTGATAAGCATATTTTCTCCATAATCAATAACTTGGTAGCCATCTTTTTCTGTGAATTTACCATATAGATATTTGGAGTTTGGAATCTGATAAACTTTTATCTTGGTTCCCATAACTTTCTGTTCATGAACTGGAATTAGTTTTACTGCAAATATTGGAATAGATAAAAAAAACATCAATGTCAAAGTAAATTTTTTCAATGCAACCACCTCACAAAGGGAATTCTTGAAATAATATACTGAAAAACATCGATGTTTTCTTTTATTTTTTTTTAATTGTTCTAAATTAGCTCTCTTCTGATAAAAGTTTAGCTAACTGATCTGGACAAGAGGTTCCTTTCCCACGACAATCGATACCGTTAAGTTTTGAAATTACAGATTCTTTAGAAAGCCCAGTTAAAAGATTCTCAAGACCTGTTGTATTTCCATCACATCCACCATGGAATTTGATAGCTGTAATTATACCATCCTCTAATTTATAGCTAATCTCTTTGGCACAAACACCAACTGTTTTTTTTGTTATCATAATACTCTCACCTCATTAATAGTTATCTAACTATAGTATCATATTTTTCTTTTGTTGAAAAGAGGTGTTATAAAATGGTAAGATATAGATATAGAGAATGTTAAAGAAAAAATTTAGATATATCGGAGGAAAATATGGATTTACTTTCAAAAATTTCAATAATAGGTGCTTTGATTCTCGTCAGTGCTTTTTTTT
>JBOFTG010000151.1:0-1664 GCA_051651945.1 Fusobacteriaceae bacterium
GAAGAAGCATCAGAAATTATACTGATGAGAAAGTTTCAGGAGAGATAGTAGATAGAATAATTCGTGCAGGAATGTTTGCTCCTTCAGCAGGAAATCAGCAAGGTTGGGAGTTCGTTGTTGTTAGAAATAGAAAATTACTTGATGATTTATCAGGAGTAAGTCCGTATGCAACACCACTAAAAAAAGCAAATATAGCTATTATAATTTTAGGAGATAAAACTCTTAAATATCCACAGTATTTAGAGCAAGATCTAAGTGCAGCCACTCAAAATATATTATTGCAGATAACTGAAGAGGGACTAGGAGGAGTTTGGTTAGGAGTTGCACCAGAAAAAGATAGAATGGAATTAGTGAAAAATAGTATGAATTTAAAAGGAGATTTAATTCCATTTGGAATTGTAGCTTTTGGTTATTCAGCTGAAACAGAAAAAGTTGTAGATAGATATGATGAAAGTAAAGTGTGGAGTATAGATTAACAGTAAAAACTATTGAAAACATTAAATTCTTACCTTTTGGTAAGTAGGGAACCAAAAGGTACATACTTTACAATGTTGCCAAATAGTTATATAATAGGGTATATCAAAATTCAGGAGGGAAAAAATGTACCCAAGAAACTTTTCACATATTGGAATATCAGTTCCAAATATAGAAGCAGCAGTAAAATTTTACAGTGAGGTAATGAATTGGTATGTAATCATGGAACCTACACTTGTTCAAGAAGAGAAAGAAACAGCAATCGGAATTATGTGTATCGATGTTTTCGGTGAGGGATGGAAAGAGTTTAAAATAGCTCATCTTTCAACAGGAGATGGAATAGGTATTGAACTTTTCGAATTCCCACAAAACGACAGACCTAAACATGAGTTTAACCCATACGCAACTGGAGTATTCCATTTTTCAGTAAAAGATCCTAATATTGAAGAGCTTACAGCTAAAATAGTTGCAGCAGGTGGAAAACAGAGAATGCCAATCAGAGAATATTATCCAGGAGAGAAGCCTTACAGAATGGTTTACTGTGAAGATCCATTTGGAAATATAATAGAGATATATACTCACTCATATGAGATGCACTATGGAGCAGGAGCTTACCAGCACGAGCTATAAGAAAAAAGGGAGAAATTCTCCCTTTTCTTTTATTTTCTGAAAACAGACAAAAAATATGTTAAAATTAAATTGAAAACAGAGATGGAGGTAAGTATGGAAAACGAAAGAAAAAGCAGATACCTGTGTACAATAGAGTATACGCTCTCTTTTATGGGTGGCAAGTGGAAACCTATAATTTTGTGGCATCTAGGAGAAGAGGGAGTCCACCGTTATGGAGAGCTGAAAAAAAGAATGCCGGGAATTAATCATAAGATGCTTACCCAACAGTTAAAAGAACTTGCAGATGATGATCTTGTACAGAGAAAAGAGTATCCTCAGATTCCACCTAAGGTTGAATATTCAATTACACCTAAGGGAGAAACTCTTATGGAGATTTTAAGAATGATGCATCAATGGGGAGTAAAAAATTAATTCTTGTGGTAAAATATTAATAAAAATTTAGAATGGAGTTAGTTTTGAAAAAAATAATTAAAAAATTAAGAACAGAATCGGTTTTTGTAATTGCTACTATACTGGCAATTTTATCAAGTTTAATAGTCACACCTAAAATGGAATATATA
>JBOFTG010000152.1:0-5632 GCA_051651945.1 Fusobacteriaceae bacterium
ACATCTGATTTTTTATTCAAAAAAAAGTAGAGACCTTAATCTCTACTTAAATTTTTTCGTTAATTAAACTTTATTTCCTTTATATTTTTCTGCTTGTTATCCATTCAGAATTTTTTCCCATACCATAATTTTCCATAAATTCTTTTTTAAACTCTGCAAATCTTCCTTCGATTATTGCCTTTCTTGAATCTTTCATCATTTTAAGAAGAAAATAAAGATTATGATAAGTAGCAAGTCTAGCACCTAAAATTTCATCGGCTTTGAAAAGATGTCTTATATATCCTCTTGTGTAATTACGACATGCATAACATTGGCAACCCTCATCTAAAGGTCTATCATCTTCAGCATAAGTAGCATTTTTTATTACAAGTCTTCCATATTTCGTAAAAACAGTTCCATGTCTTCCTATTCTTGAAGGTTGTACGCAATCCATCATATCTATTCCAGCTTCTACAGCTTCTAGCATATCAATAGGCTCTCCTACTCCCATAAGATATCTAGGTTTATTTTCAGGACATTTTTCAACTATATAATTTAAAATTCTGTACATATCTTCACGAGGCTCTCCTACTGCTAGTCCTCCTATTGCATAACCTGAGAAATGTTCATCCATTTCTGAAAGTTCATCTAAACTCTTCTGTCTTAAATCTTCATAAACACCACCCTGAACAATAGCAAACAAACCTTGTTTATCAGGATTTTTATGAGCTTCTATACATCTTTTCGCCCATCTAGTAGTTCTCTCTATTGAAGGGATTAGATATTTTTTATCTGAAAGTCCTGGGGGACACTCGTCAAAAAGCATAACTATATCTGATCCTAAATTATTTTGAATATTTATAGATTTTTCTGGGGATATAAAGTGCTTAGATCCATCTATATGAGATGAAAATTTAACTCCCTCTTCTGTTATCTTAACCAAAGATGTGCCTTTTCCATCTCCTTGGGTTTTTCTAGCTCCTAAACTGAAAACTTGAAACCCACCCGAATCTGTAAGTATAGGTTTTTTCCAATTCATAAATTTATGGAGTCCCCCAAATTTAGCAACTATTTCATCTCCTGGTCTCAGATATAAATGATAAGTATTCCCTAATATTATCTCTGCTCCCATCTCTTCTAACTCTTCAGGTGTCATTATTTTTACTGTAGCTTGTGTTCCAACTGGCATAAATACCGGTGTTTCAACCTCTCCGTGAGGTGTCATAACTTTTCCTGCTCTAGCTTTCCCGTCTTTTGCAAGAAGCTCATACGTTACTGGTAATTTTTTCATTTTTCTCCTTATCTTTCAACTGATATTACATCTTTTATTTTATTTATATTGTTTACAAGTTGCCTATATTCACTTTTATCACTTAATTCTACTGTAAGTTTTATTTTTATTAACCTGTTTCCATCCCTTACTAGTTCAGCAGAATTTATAAAAATTAGATTAATTTTATGATTCGAAATAAGAGAGATTATATCCAAAAGGATATTAACTCTATTTTCAGCAAAAACGTTAAAAGAAAACTTATATTTATTAATACGCTTTCCAATTATCTTTGGATCCCATGTTACTTCTATCTCACGTGCTGGATCATTCTTAACCATATTTTTATAGTTTATACAATTTTTTCTATGAATTGTTATTCCTGTAAGCTTTGTTACATATCCAGAAACTTCATCTCCGGGAAGAGGTGTACAGCATTTCGCAAATTTCAAAAGAGTATTATTTATTCCATCTATTATGACTCCATAATCATTTTTTTTGCTACTTTTCTCTCTCTTCTCGTTTGAAATCTCTGTAACATTTTGAAGATTTTTAAGTTCCATCTCTTTTTCTTGCTTTTTCTTTATTTTGGTTGTTATAACATCAACTTTACTTCTTTTTTCAGCTATCTGAAAATAAAAATCTTCAATAGTAGCAACATTATGTTTTTCCATATGTTTTTTTAGCAGTGAACCCTCTTCAAAATCTTTTATATTAACTCCTAATTTATCCAATTCTCTCTCAATCAAATCTTTTCCAAATTTGGTGTTTTCTACAAATTTCTGCTCTTTCAACCATTTTCTTATCTTATTTTTAGCTCCTGTTGTCACAGCTATATTTAGCCAGTCATTTCCAGGTCCTTTAGCATTTTTTGATGTTATTATCTCAACTCTATCACCATTTTTAAGTTTATATTCAAGGGGAACTATTTTACCGTTAACCTTGGCCCCTACACATTTGCACCCTATATCTGTATGGATATTAAAAGCAAAATCAAGAGGTGTTGCTCCCGAAGTTAGCTCTACTACATCTCCCTTTGGTGAAAATATAAATACACTTTCTCTCATTAACTCTTCTGTAAAGACCTTTATAAATTCTTCACTATTCTCATTTTGTTGAGTTTCTATTATTCCACGCAACCAACCATAAACTTGATCATTTTTTGAAACTACTGTTTTTTCCTTATAACTCCAGTGTGCAGCTATACCCTCTTCAGCAATTACATTCATATCCTCTGTTCTCAATTGTATCTCTACAAATTTTCCACTCGGTCCTATAACAGTAGTGTGGATTGACTGATAATTATTATATTTAGGTGCTGATATATAATCTTTAAATCTTCCAGGTACTGGATGGTAAAGAGTCTGAATCAATCCCAATATATGATAGCAATCTGTTTTGGTTTTAGTTATTATTCTTATCCCCATCAAATCATATATATCATCAAAATCTTTTCCTTTTTCATACATTTTTTTATATATGCTATAAAAATGTTTGAATCTACCATTTATAGACGCAGTTATTTTCGCATCTTGTAGCATCAATTCTATAGAGTCTATTATATCTTTAATATAATTTTCTCTCTCATGTTTTTTGGTATCAACAAGTTTTTTTAACTCTTGATAAGCCTGTGGGTGAAGATAGTAAAGACATAAATCTTCAAGCTCCCACTTTATTTTAGCTATTCCAAGTCTATGTGCAAGTGGGGTATATATGTCAAGTGTTTCTCTAGCTATCATAATCTGTTTTTCAGGCTTCATATATCTTAGTGTTCTCATGTTATGAAGTCTATCTGCTAATTTAATTATAATAACACTTAGATTTTTGGACATAGCAAGTATCATTTTTCTCAGATTTTCATACTGATTCTTAGTTCCATTGGGAAGATTTTTTAATTTTGTTACCCCATCTACAAGTTCAGATACATTTTCTCCAAAATTATATTTTATATCAGCTAATGTAATAAAAGTATCCTCAACTATATCGTGAAGAATTCCAGCTACAATAGTATCCGTATCCATTTTTAGTTCTATTAAAATCTTTGTTACCTCTACAGGATGAAGTATATAATCTTCTCCTGATTTTCTATATTGACCCTTATGAGATTCCTCAGCTAAAAGAAAAGCGTCTTTTATCTTTTTAAAGTCAACTTTTAAGTTGCTATCATCTATTTTCTTTTTAATCTCCTGTAAATATTCCACAGCTACCTCTCAATCTAATTTTAAGAAAAAGAGGGCATTTTCAAAAGAAGAAGCCCTCCAACCGTTATATTTTAGTATTTCATTAGTGTAAGTACTGGATATTTAGCCAGTTTTTCTCTACCGTTCAACTCTTCTAACTCTATAAGGAAAGCAAGTCCAACAACTTCTCCGCCCATCTGCTCTATCATGTGTACAGTTGCTTCTACTGTGCCACCAGTAGCAAGAAGGTCATCTACTATAACAACTTTTTGTCCTGGTCTTACTGAATCTTTGTGCATACATAGAGTGTTTGACCCATACTCTAAATCATAATCAAAAGTTATAACCTCTCTAGGAAGTTTTCCAGGTTTTCTTACTGGTGCAAAGCCTATTCCAAGAGCATACGACACTGGACATCCAAAGATAAATCCTCTTGCTTCAGGTCCAACTACAAGCTCTGCTCCTTGCTCTTTACAAAATTTTACAATCTCATCTGTAGCAAATTTATAAGCTGCTCCATTATCCATAAGAGGAGTTATATCTCTAAATTTTATCCCTTCTTTTGGAAAATCCTCAACTAACGCTACATATTTTTTCAAATCCATTTTATTCTCCTCTTGTAAAATTTATTTTTTCTTATTTTTATTTTTCTCTAATCTCTCCTCAGCTATCTTTTTATAATTGAGGTATTTTGAATCATATGAATTTTTCGAAGAAACTAAAGATAATATTTTCAAAACCTCTTCATATTTACCTTGTTCTATATTATTTTTTGACAATTCAAGAATAACTTCATCATCTTGATTATTTTCTGCTAAATATCTCTTAAGAGCTCTTTCTGCTTTTTTAAGTTCGCTAAAATTTTCACTTAATTTTCCAGAATAAATTATAATATAATCTTTTCTGTTTTTATAAAGTTCATAATTTTGATCTAGATATCTATATATTTCAGCAATCTTCTTTTTAGTTCTTAGAACCTCAACATATTTTTCTATAAGCTCCCTGTCAAAAGTTCTATTTAATGATACTGCCATTTTTAGATTTTCATATGCTTTATCGTAATCATTTTCATTTAAATAAAGGTACCCATAAAGTTTATATGAATATTCATCTCTTAATTTTCCCGGAATATCTTTTAAGTAATCTCTAGTCGATCGGTAATCTTTCTCAAGATAACTTATGTATGCAATATTTTTTATTGAAACAAGATCTTTAGAATCTAATTTCAGAGCTTCACCATAAAGTTTTTTAGCTTCTTCTAAATCTCCTAACTCTGCATAACAGTATGCTAACTCACGCAATGTTACAATATTTTTTGGATTTTTGTTGTGAGCTACTTTTAACTCTTTTATAGCATCCAGATATTTTCCATCTTGAGCATTATTCATTCCCCTCAAAATATAATACTGCTCCTTATCCATAAGCTTAGCACCTCTACTATTCGAGTTGCTACAACCCATAGATAAAATTAAAATTAAAGTTAATAAAACCTTAATCATTTTCCATCCCCTTTGGTCATTTCAGGAACTATTACTCCACCTGAAATTATAAGTTTTATAGCTTCATCAATTTTTATATCTAAAACGTTGACATCGCTTTCTTCCATTACAACAAACATTCCTGAAGTTGGATTTGGAGAAGTCGGAATAAAAATATTATACATTCTTTTTTTATTCAACCTATCTTCAAATATGGAATTCGATTCGGAAGTTAGAAATCCCATAGAATATATTCCTTTTCTTGGATATTCTATAATGACAACTTTTTGATAATTTTTCATTCTATCATTTGAAAATACTGAAACAATCTGAGTTATGGTTGAATAGATATGTTTAATCAAGGGAACTCTCAAAAATAAAGAATTTACATAATTGATTACACCCGAAAAAACAACGTGTTTTAGTGTATATCCTATAAATATAACAAATATAAATATCAGCAATACCGTTAATATATTAGTTGCTATATTTAACAGATATTCTACTGAAGTTGTTGTTTCTGACAACTCTACACTTTTCTCTACTATCGTTTTCAGAATAACTGCTAAATGAGATGTTGATATAAGTTCTAAAATAAGATTAAATATCCACTCTAATATATATAAGGTTATCACTATTGGGAGCAGTGCTATTAAACCTGTATAAAAATAGCTTTTCACTGTTTTTTTCATCTTTCTTCGCCTGTTATTTTTTCTAGTAACACC
>JBOFTG010000153.1:0-5563 GCA_051651945.1 Fusobacteriaceae bacterium
AATGTTAAGGAAGGTGTTTGGAATCTTATTGGTGATGTCAGTTATGGCTTTTGGAGAGTGTGACATACCAGAACTTAAGAAATTTGAGAGTAAAACTGAGCCTAATCTATTATTTAGCACGAATAAAGGTGCGGTTACAATAGATGTTAAAAGATTGATGAGAAAAACAATAATGGTAGAGTCAGATTGTAGACCCGATATATCTCATCCAGTAGCGAAAGGGATAACACAGATAGAAGCTGAAACTTTTAATGAAGTTATTAAAGATAAGGAATTCAAAACTACTTTTAATAGTATTGAAAAAAAATATGACGTAAATTTGAAAAAAAATTGGGCTAACGATACTTACACGAATATAGTTGCAGCTTATGCTCTTTACAGATGGAAGATGGTCAAAGTTCCTAGATGGTGGGATATTAGATATAATTTTACTCAATTGAAAAGTAATTATAAAGATAAAGAGTGGAATCTATATAAAATATATTTTAATAGTATAGCAGGAAAGACAACACTTCAAAGATGGGATAGATATAAAGTGTAATAAGGAAGAGAGAAGCAATTTTTTTGCTTCTCTCTTTTTTTGCGAATGGAAACTTTTATTCTAGTTTTTTTCTTTGAATTGGTGTATAATCATATAAAAAGAAGTTAGGAATAATATAGCGATAATATAGAAATAATAGTTTTCAAATGGAGGACAGATGCAGAAGTATATAACTTGGAATAGTGAAAAATATATTTTTCAAAATGAGCATGATTTAGAAAAAATTTTAAGTTTGGATGTGGAATATGAGAAGTACGGAAAAGAGTGGTACAGTCTCTCTACTGTTAGAGCTTTTAATAATGGAAGAGAGTGTTTAGAGTATTATTATTCAGAAACTTTTCCTAGACAAATTTCATGGAGTTTTGAGAAGTATCAGCAGCCTGAAGATATGAAAATTTCGGTTGAGAATCTTCTAGATGAGTTACAAAAAATCTATGGAAAGCATGACAAAAATTTAGAAAAAGTTCAAAATATAGATGTTTTATTTAAAGATTACATAAATAGAGGAAAATTTTCTGTAGAAGATTTGAAAAAATTTAAAAATGAGATAATGAAGATAGGATTGAACTTCGGAAAAACTAAAATAGACCTACAATATATAGGTGATTACAAAGGTTTAGTTGAGATTGCATTTGAAAATGGAGCTCATTATATAGATGAAGAAGATGGTAATGTTTCAGAGTTACCAGAGGTTGAACTTATAAAATCACTTATAGATTACGAATAAAGCGTGAATAGTAAAAGAGCAGATGAAAATCTGCTCTTTTTTACGTGGGAGTTGACAATCGTGGAAAATTATGTTAAAGTATGAAACCGGTTACATGAAACCGGTTACATAAGAGAAGAGGATGATATCTATGACGATGAGAGACATTGCCAAAAAACTAGGGATTTCTGTAGCTACAGTATCAAGAGCTTTAAATAATCACGACAATGTAAATGAAGAGACCAAAAAAAAGATACTTGAACTAGTAAAAGAGTTACATTATACACCAAATGCTATAGCTAGAAATCTTTCTAAAAATGAAAATAATAATATAGCACTTATAGTTCCAGATTTAGAAAATATGTTTTTTGCAAAACTTGTAAGCCGTATCTGTAGATATTTTTATAAAAAAGGGTATCAAGTGGTAGTTTATAACAGTGCGGGATTAGAGCGAAAAGAGATAGATATAATAGATGCAGTTATAAAGCTTAGAACAGAAGCTGTTATAGCTATTCCGGCAAAAAGTTTGTATGAAAATATTCCATACTTGGAATTGAAGAAGATGGGTATACCATGTCTTTTGTTGGATAGAGAGATAGAGGAAGAGAGTTTCAGTGGAATATTTATAGATAACTTTAAGGGTGCATATATTTTAACTGAAAAACTGATAAAAGAGGGACATAGAAGAATAAGTTTTATAAGTGGAGAAGCTGATTTAAAAGCTGCACGTGATAGACTTAATGGTTTTCTTCAAGCTATGAAAGATAATGGATTAGAGGTGGAAGATGAAGATGTTTATCCTGGAGAATTTAGTATTGAGAGTGGAAGAAAAGCTGGAAAAAAAATAATGGTTGGCAGAAGTTCGGCAGTTATTGCAGCTAACAACCAGATGTTTATAGGGATGTTAAAAGAGATACAAAATACACCTAGAAAGTTTAGGTTTGCATCTTTTGATAATATAGAGATATTAGAAAATATAGGTTATGATTTTTTAACTTTAAATCTGTCGCTTGAAGAGTTAAGAATAGAAAAGCAACTTTTTGAAATGATTAAAAATAAAAATGAACATAAAATTTTTATAGAACCAAAGATAAAGGAGTAGAATAAGATGAAGAAAATCGCTGTACTTGGAAGTATAAATATGGATCTTGTTACTTTTTGTGAAAGAGCACCAAGAGGAGGAGAGACTCTTTTTGGAAATGAGTTTCGTCAGATTCCTGGTGGAAAAGGAGCTAATCAAGCTGTTGCAATGGGTAAATTAGGAGCAGATGTGATGATGCTTGGAAAAGTTGGAACTGAAGGTATGGGAGAGATTCTTCTAAATTCTATGAAAAAAGATGGTGTTGAGATTGAAAGAGTTGAAAAGAGCTCAGCAACAACAGGAATAGCAAAAATAATAGTTGAGAAATCTGGACAAAATAGAATATTAGTGGTTCCTGGTGCTAATGGGGATGTTGATATCGAATATATAGATAGAAATCAAAATATTATAGAAAATTCAGATATTCTAGTTTGTCAATTAGAGATTCCAATGGAAAGTGTAAAACATGCTTTTAAATTGGCTAAAGAGATGGGGAAAATCACAGTTTTAAATCCAGCACCAGCAGCTCATTTAGATGAAGAGATTATAAAAAATTCAGATTATATAATTCCAAACGAGACTGAGTTAGAGATAATAACAGGAATAAAGACAGATACTATGGAAGGTGTGAAAAAAGCAGCTCAATCACTTTTAGAAAAAGGTGTTAAAGGGCTTATAGTAACTCTTGGAAGTAAAGGATCATTATATATAGATAGAGAAAAAGAGATAATGACACCAGCATATAAAGTAAAAGCTATTGATACTACAGCAGCAGGAGATAGTTTTATAGGTGGATTTGTAAAAGGTATCTCTGAAGGTTTAAAGATGGAAGATGCTATTGAACTTGGAACAAAAGTTGCAGCTATATCAGTAACTAGAATAGGTGCTCAAACATCTCTTCCCACAGAAGAAGAGATAAAAAACTTTAAGGGAGAGAGATAATTTATGAAAAGATCGAGATTATTAAATAGTGAATTAAGTTATGAGATATCGAAGATAGGTCATACAGCACATCTAACACTTGGTGATGCAGGACTTCCTATTCCAAAAGAGATGAAAAGAATTGATCTGGCTATTGAGAAAGGTTATCCATCTTTTATAAAAACTTTGGATGCTATTCTCTCTGAGATGATGGTAGAAGAGATAGTTATTGCAAAAGAGATTCATGAAAAAAATCCTAAAATATACAGGGAGATGCTAGAAACATTTAAAAATCATAATATGGATCCTAAGATAGTAGAGGTTTCACATGAGGAGTTCAAAGTTATAACTAAAAGTAGTGAAGCTATAGTTAGAACGGGAGAGTGTACTCCTTATGCCAATGTAATTTTAAAATCTGGAGTAACATTTTAAGGAGTCAAAATGAAAAAAGAGATAATATTGGAGATGAAAGAAATAACGAAAAGTTTTCCAGGGGTAAAGGCCTTAGATGGAGCAAACCTTAAAGTATATAAGGGAAGAGTCATGGCACTTATGGGAGAGAATGGAGCAGGAAAATCAACTCTTATGAAGGTTATGACAGGGATACATGCTTACGATTCTGGAGATATCTTTAATGATGGAGCGAATGTTCAGTATTCTGGTGCAAAAGAGTCTCAAAAAGCTGGAATAGCTATAATTCATCAAGAACTAAATCTTATCTCGCATCTATCTATATCTGAAAATATATTTTTAGGAAGAGAGCACAAAGGAAATTTTGGACAGATTGATTGGAAAAGTATGCATAGAGAAGCTAGAACAATTTTGGATAATCTAGGAATTGAAGAAAGTGAAGAAACTCTTGTGAAAGATCTGACTATTGGAAAGATGCAGATGGTAGAGATAGCGAAAGCTTTATCACAAAATGCAAAACTAATAGTTATGGACGAACCAACTGATGCACTTACTGATAGAGAGACAGAATCTCTTTTTAAAGTTATAAAAACTCTAACAAATGAAGGAAAAGGGATAGTATATATATCTCACAGATTAAAAGAGATTCCAGAGATATGTGATGATGTTACTATTATGCGTGATGGAAAATTTATAGTGGAAGCTGAAGTGAAAAACATAGATGAAAACTTTATCATAGAAAATATGGTAGGAAGAACTTTAACAGAGCAGTTTCCTAGAGTAGAGGTAGAAAAAGGTGAAGAAGTTTTAAAAATAGATAACATAACTAATGATTATGCAGATAAAGTTAGCTTCTCTTTAAGAAAAGGTGAAATTTTAGGTGTTGCAGGACTTATGGGTTCTGGAAGAACTGAGATAGTTAAGACAATCTATGGATTTTATCCAGTAAAATCTGGTCAAGTATTCGTAGACGGAAAATCTTGTAAGATAGATTCACCAAAAAGAGGGGTAAATCTTGGAATCGCCTATGTTTCTGAAGATAGAAAAGGAAATGGATTAGTTTTAGGTTTGAGTGTAAAAGAGAACATGACGCTATCATCTATAGATAACTTTTCAGGATTTTTTGGTTTGAATAAACAAAGTGAGAAAAAAATAGTTCAAGAGTATATAGATAAATTTAGAATAAAGACCCCTAGTATGGATCAGATAATAAAAAATTTAAGTGGTGGAAATCAGCAGAAAGTAGCGATTGCCAAAGCTCTTATGACAAATCCTAAAATTTTAATTTTAGATGAACCTACAAGAGGTGTAGATGTAGGTGCTAAAAAAGAGATATATGATGTTATAAATCAACTTAAAGAGAGAGGTTTGAGTATAATTTTAATTTCTTCAGAGATGCCAGAAGTAATGGGTTTAAGTGACAGAATAATGGTTATCCATGAGAATAAGGTAAGTGGTCAGTTGGAAAGAGCTGATTTTGATCAGGAAAAAATAATGAGATTAGCTGTAGGAGTGAGATAATGTTAAAAAAAATATGGAACAATAAACCGTTAGTTGGACTTATAATATTTTCAATAGTTGTATCGATATTTAATCCTAGATTTCTTTCGATAAATAACCTTTTAAATGTACTTAGACAAACTTCGATCAATTCAGTTATTGCGATAGGTATGACTTTAGTAATATTGACTGGTGGAATAGATCTGTCAGTAGGTTCAGTGCTTGCAATTTCAGGAGCTTTATGTGCAACGATGATAAGTTCGGGGTTAAATCCTGTTATAGCTCTTCTGCTTACTTTGGTAGTAGGGTTGCTTTTAGGAATGTTAAATGGAATATTTATATCTTATGCAAAGCTTCAGCCGTTTATAGTTACCCTTGTAACTATGACACTTTTAAGAGGAGC
>JBOFTG010000154.1:0-8750 GCA_051651945.1 Fusobacteriaceae bacterium
CAGAAGATAAAGGGATAAAAAGAGGAATGGAGCAGGGAATAAAACAGGGAATAAAACAGGGAATAAAACAGGGAATAGAAAAAGGAATAAGACAGGGAATAGAAGAGGGGGCTAAAAAAGAAAAATTATTAAATGCCAAAAATCTTTTAGGTTTAATACCGGATGAAGTAATTGCAGAAAAACTAGGATTAGCTCTTATAGAAGTACAGTTATTAAAAAAGATTTAAAAAAATAAAAATAAAAAAAGGAA
Source organism: Fusobacteriaceae bacterium (assembly GCA_051651945.1). Classification (GTDB taxonomy): domain Bacteria; phylum Fusobacteriota; class Fusobacteriia; order Fusobacteriales; family Fusobacteriaceae; genus JAGNZR01. The sequence continues at coordinate 251 of JBOFTG010000154.1, forward strand.
ACTAAGATTTTAGTTTGTAAGAATGGAAAAATATTGTGAGGTGGTATTGTGAAATCTCTGTTTTTTCATTCTTTTTTTTATGGAATGTTTTTAGTGACAATATGTTCTGGTGCTACTGAGTGCAGAGATATATCCTCCTACCTTATAGATGTTGAAAATCCATATTTTACTGTAATTAAACTAGAGGTAAATATCAAAGATGGTGCTTACAGATCTCGAGAGATGATGGTAGCACTCACAAAAAAGCAAGGTGAGAAATCATGGTTTAGGATTTTAACACTTCTAAAAAAACCTCTTGTGGAAAAACCAGCATGCAACATCTAAAAAAAGGCTATACAATTTTAGAAGTTGTAGTGGTAATCTCTATAATAGGTATACTTTTATCAATTATATCTGTTGGGTATTGGAATTTTCGTGAAAAACTAGAGATGGAAGAAGCTAAGATATCGATAATTACTCCGATCGCCACATATCGTGACAGAGCTTACCATAACCATAGAAGTTACACTTTTCTTTTAGATACCAATAGCAGATATATCGAGGTATGGGAAGACGGAATAGGAAACCGACGTGAAAGGTGGAGTTTGCCAAAAAATTTAAGATATAGGATACCTGGAAAATCGGGTATCGCAACAAAGATAAATCCAAATGGAAATTTGAGCAATGCTTTTACACTTTATATATTTGGAAAAAGTGACAGAGCCCAGTATAGATTGGGGTTTTACACTTTTCTTCAGCTTAGATACCTCAAGATAAATCTCTATAGAAATAGGGATGCCGATGGTGCAGTTTGGGGTTCAATAGATAGATATCACGAGAGTTCAGAGTCTAAAAATCTCCAGGGTTGGGAGATTGTGAGGTAGATAATATGCTAAAAAAAAGAGGAACTATATTAATGGAGACTGCTATATCTTTGGGAGTTATATCTATTTTAATAGTTCCTATTTTTTCTCAAAATAACTTTTATCTTAGATTTTTAAGGGAAAATACAATCGAAGAGGGGGAAGAGATAGTTGCTGGAAGCTTAAAAGGCATCGGCATGGAAGATGATATTACAGTAGAAATCGAATATTTTGAAGATGGAAGTTACCATGTTACAACAGATCGGAAATATGGTGTGTGCAGATGAAGAGAAAAACAGAAGGTTTTTCAATTGTGGAGGTGGTTGCTGGAGTCGCAATTTTGGTTTTGATTTTTCAGATAATAGATCCTATTTTAAGATCCTCTTTTCAGACCTTAAGAACCGTTCAAGAGAAAAGTCTTGGGATGTCGGGTGATAGAGTGTTAGAAACTATTGGAATGTACAGCGATTCAACTTTAGGAGGAAAGTTGATGATGATAGAAACAACATCAACTCTCTCTAACCGTGACATAGATTTAAATAGGATAGAGGCAAAAGGTGATAAGGGAAATGGAATATATCTAGAGGTTTCATCTTTTTGTGAGAACCGTGGAATTTGGAAAAAATCTACAAAGGGTCACATATTTCGTTTTATGGAAAATAGCAATCAAGGCAAGCATATAAGGTATATACCTGTGGATAATTTGAAAGGAGGAAAAGAGGAGATAATATCTTCAGATGTTTTAACTGGGTATTTTTTTAAGAGAGATGGTGAGATTTTTATCTATCTAAAAAAGAATCGTGGAAAAGCAATTCAAAGCAGGGTGAATTCGATTTGAAAAATAACGGATTCATACTAAAACAAACTATTTTTCTGATGCTACTAATATTAGGAATATCCACTTTATTAAGCAAAACTGTTAGATTTAGTGCTGGAAGAGAGAAAGTTAAAGGTGAAAGTAGAAACCGTGATTATCTTTTAGACAGTGTCGGTGAAATCGGGATTTATGAGTTATATCTTTTGGATAGCTATATAAAAGATGGCGTTTTAGCTTCAGTTGAAGATTATTTTTACACTGATCTTGAGGGAGAAAGTATATTTCGAAACTATGAAAATTTCACAATGGACCAGAATAGGAATATCATAAGTATCGGTGGCTACAGGATAAAAGAGATAAAGCCAGATCCTCGGAATATCTATATTCCAAACAACTACCGTTTTTTAGTAAAGTTATCTAAAGAGGTAGAGTTAGTTGGTGAAAACGACTTATTACTAAAAATCGATATTAAAACAGGAGATATAGAGATTAGATGTTATATAGATCCATTTAAAGAGGAGATAGAGTGTGAAAACCCTTCTAAGATAAGGGAGCTCTCTCTTTGGGGAGAGTAGAGATGAAGAAAGGTAAAATTATTCTGTTGTTTATACTTTTTTTAGCGATGGGAATAACTATGTTTTTGGGTTGGCAAAAAAAACAGATCTCTCTTGAAGAGGTTGAGATTGAAAAAGAAGTTGTCCAGTTGGAGGAGAAAGAGAACGAGAAAGAAGAAAGGGTAGAGAAAAAGATAATATCACGACCAGAGGTAACTGTATCAGAGATAGTTGCTCTTATTCTCCGGGAAGGTAAGGAGGAAATTAGTTACACCAGTATAGAATTAGATGGTAGAAGTGTGATAATAAAAGGTAGAATCGATGAAATCGAAGATTTATACCTTTTAGAAAGCAATTTAAGGAGCTATGGAGCACATAAGATAAATTATGATTATATAACAAAGGGTGAGAGAGTTTTAGATTTTACCATGGATTTTTCTTTAGAAAATTACCAATCAGAAAAATCAAAAGTATACAGTTCGGAAAATCGAAGAATGTTTGCCACACCAACAGATCAGCGAATGATTTTGATTGGAATAATATCTGAAAGATCTGAGATAGTTTCAATTGGACGAACGGCAAAGTCTGATTTTTCAGATGGTGTAATAGAGGTATCTGCACCCTATCATATAAAGGGTGATATCTATGAAATTTTAAATCTATTTTTTGATATAGAAGAAAACCATATATTTCTCTCGTTACTATCTGATCCTATTAAAATTGTGATAAGTGGTGATGAGGCAGAAGCTTACTTTAAAGTCACGGGGTATTCCGGTTCTTTCTCTTGAAGAAAACCTCTTTTTAATCTATAATGTTAGATAAGAATATAGATTAAAAGGATGGAATAATATTATGAAAAGAAGTATATCTGGAATACAGCCAAGTGGAATACTCCATATCGGAAACTACTTTGGAGCGATGAAACAGTTTATAGATAATCAAGATAGTGTGGAGGGAATGTATTTTGTAGCAGATTACCACTCACTAACTTCTGGAACAGCTCCAGAACAGTTAAGAGAAAATAGCTATAATATAGTATTGGATTATCTAGCGTTAGGGCTAGATCCAAGTAAATCATCTATCTTTCTTCAGTCTGATGTGCCTGAGCATACTGAACTTTACTGGATACTTTCAAACATAACTACAGTATCACTGATGGAGCGTGGGCACTCATACAAAGATAAGATAGATAAAGGGTTGATACCAAATATGGGTCTTCTTAGTTATCCAATACTGATGGCAGCCGATATACTTATGTATGATGCAGATCTTGTGCCAGTTGGAAAAGATCAAAAACAGCATCTTGAGATGACAAGGGATATCGCTACAAAGTTTAACGAAAAATACAGTGAGATGTTTAAACTTCCAGAGCCAAATATAATAGAGAGTTTAGCCGTTGTACCTGGAACAGATGGTCAAAAGATGAGTAAATCTTATGGTAATACTATAAATATGTTTGCATCTAAAAAAGAGTTGAAAAAACAGATTATGAGCATAGTCACAGATTCTGCTGCATTAGAGGATTCTAAAAACCCTGATAATAATATAACTCAGCTATACTCTCTTTTTGCTGAAAAAGAGAAAGTTGAAGAGATGAAAGCTAAATTTCTTGCCGGAGGTTACGGCTATGGTCATGCTAAAAATGAGCTCTTAGAAGCGATATTAGAGTATTTTGGAGAGGCTCGTGAAAGACGTGAGGAGCTTCTTAATAATCCAGAGTATGTAAAAGAGATATTGAAAGTTGGAGCTGAAAAAGCAAGAGAGATAGCTAAAAACAAGATGATAAAGATTAAAACTGCTGTCGGGCTTTTAGGAAACAGATACTAATTTAGGGGGAAAATTCTATGCAGTGGAGTGGAAGAGTAGATGGATATGAAGAGGATGTTTTAAGGATACATCAAGTTGTAAAAGTTATGAAGTTAGAGGAGCTTGAAAAAGAGGATAAAACCAAAAAAAAAGTGTGTTTTGTGGCTTTTGGTTCAGATGAGGGCGTTATCCGTAATCTTGGAAGAGCCGGAGCTAACAATGGTTGGAAACATGTAAAGCAGATGTTGGCAGGTTTTCCAATTTTTGATAATGAGATAAGTTTTTACGATCTTAAAGATCCTATATTAGTTTTTCATAAGGAGCTTGAAGAAGCTCAAAAAGAGATTGCCCAAGTTGTAACTCGTTTAAAGAAAAAAGGTTATTTTGTGGTTGTTATAGGTGGAGGACATGAAGTTGCTTATGGAACCTATCATGGAATACTGGATGTTGCTAAAGAAAATTATCTAAAGCCCAAAATTGGTATAATAAATTTTGATGCACATTTTGATATGAGAGATTATTCAAATGGTCCAACTTCTGGAACAATGTTTCTTCAGATAGCTGATGAGTGCCGTGACAGTCAGAGGGTTTTTGATTATAATGTTTTTGGGATTCAGAAGTTTGGAAACACCAAAAGACTTTTTCACACAGCTATAGATCACAAGGTTAATTATTGGCTTGCTGAGAGTATGCATTGTGTAAACTCTGAAACTATGATGGATATAATTTCAAGAAATGATTATACTCACCTTACAATATGTACTGATGTTTTTCATATATCATCAGCACCAGGAGTTAGTGCACCACAACCTTTTGGATTAAAACCTGAAAACATAATAGGGCTTTTGAAAACAGTTGCAAAACATTCAAAAGATTTAACTTTAGATATAGCTGAGATGAATCCAAATTTTGATTTTGATGAGAGAACAGCTAGGCTTCTTGCATATATAATTTATGAACTTATTTTGGCTCGTTTTCATAGAGAGCGTGAACTTCAATTTTAAAAAGTGGAATAAAAAAGGTTGGATTAGCTCCAACCTTTTTTTTGTATGGAATTAAAGAGATTTAACAGCTATAACTTCAATTTCAATTTTAACATCTCTTGGAAGTCTTGCAACTTCTACACAAGCTCTTGCAGGCTTAACGTCTCCAAGGTACTCGTTGTAAACTTCGTTGATTAGTGCGAAATCGTTCATATCTTTGATGAAAACTCCAGCTTTAACAACATCAGCAAAAGAGTATCCAGCTTCAGTTAAGATAGCTTTAACGTTCTCTAGAGATTGTCTAGTTTGCTCTTTAACATCATCAGAAACAACAGTCATAGTTGCTGGAACAAATGGAATCTGTCCTGAAACATAAAGTGTTCCGTTGATTTCGATAGCTTGAGAATATGGTCCAAGAGCACTTGGTGCATTTGTAGTAGATATAATTCTTTTCATAATTTTTCCTCCTAAAAATATTGATAGAATAACTTTCGCTAGTCCGCTCTAATTATACTCTTTTTTTTACCCTTTGACAACAGTGAAAATTGATAGTAGAATGAAAAGATAGATAAAATTTTTTAAGAGGTGAAAAATGAAAAGATTTTTAGTAGAACCTGAGCATAATTCTATGCTGGTAGGTGCATATCTAGTAGAGATACACAACTATTCTAGACGTGGATTAAGAAACGCCGAGGTTTACCTCAATGGAAAAAAAGCAAGACTGGATAAAAAGATGAAAAATCTTAAAAGTCAAAACAAGATTTTAGTAGTAGAAAAGAAAAAAGAGACAGGTATAAAACCTATGGAGATGGAGTTGAAAATAGCATATGAAGATAGAAATCTTCTGATACTTGACAAACCACCATATATAATAGTTCATCCAACACAGAAAAAAGTAGATCAAACACTTGCCAATGGAGTTGTGGATTATTTTCAAAAAACCACAGGAGAGACGTTGGTTCCAAGATTTTATAACCGTTTGGATATGAATACATCTGGGCTAATAGTTGTAGCAAAAAATGCATACACTCAAAGTTTTCTTCAAGATACTGGAGAGGTCAAAAAATATTATAAAGCCCTAGTAAAAGGAATAATGCCTCATGATGAATATCTGATAGAAAGACCCATAGGTAAAGTGGGGGATGATCTTCGTCGTAAAGAGCTATTACCAGAAGATGGTGGTCAAACGGCTAAGACAATAATAAGAGTTTTAGAAAGAGATGAAAAGAATGATCTTACTCTTATTGAAGCTGAACTTTTCACAGGACGTACACATCAGATAAGAGCACATCTATCACTGGAGGGATTCCCAATACTGGGGGATGAACTTTATGGTGGAGAGGATAAAAGAGCTGGAAGACAGATGCTTCACTCGTATAAACTTATGATAACTAATCCTGATACTGGTGAGCTTATGGAGATAAAAGCCGGGATTCCGGATGATATGTTAAAAAATTTATCATTAAAAGATTAAAATTAAATCAACGGTCAATTTGACAAAAAAGTTTCTAAACAGTATACTCTCGTTAGATACTGATGAAAATACAAAAAATAAATATATATATTTTAGGAGGAAATCAAATGGCAGTAAAAGTAGCGATTAACGGATTTGGAAGAATTGGAAGACTTGCACTAAGACTTATGATTAACAACCCGGAGTTTGATGTTGTTGCAATCAATGACCTTACAGATGCAAAAACTCTTGCACACCTATTTAAATATGATTCAGCACAAGGAAGATTCAACGGAACTATCGAAGTTGTTGAAGGTGGATTTGTAGTAAACGGAAAAACAATAAAAGTTTGTGCTGAGAGAGATCCAAAAGCTCTTCCATGGGGAGCTATGTCTGTAGATGTAGTACTTGAGTGTACTGGAATATTTACAGCTAAAGATAAAGCTGAGATGCACTTAACTGCAGGAGCTAAAAAAGTAGTTATATCTGCTCCAGCAACAGGAGATCTTAAAACTGTAGTATTCAACGTAAACCACGATATCCTAGACGGTTCTGAAACTGTTTTATCAGGAGCTTCTTGTACAACTAACTGTCTTGCACCAATGGCAAAAGTTCTTCAAGATCAGTTTGGAATAGTTGAAGGATTAATGACTACTATCCATGCTTACACAAATGATCAAAACACTCTTGATGCTCCACACGCTAAGGGAGACCTTAGAAGAGCTAGAGCAGCAGCAGCTAACATCGTTCCAAACACAACTGGAGCAGCAAAAGCTATCGGTTTAGTTATCCCTGCACTAAAAGGAAAATTAGATGGAGGAGCTCAGAGAGTTCCAGTAATCACAGGATCTTTAACAGAGCTTGTAACTGTTCTTGAGAAAGACGTTACTGTAGAAGAGATAAATGCAGCTATGAAAGCAGCAGCTAACGAATCATTTGGATACAACGAGGAAGATCTAGTATCTTCTGATATCATCGGATGCGAGTTCGGATCTCTATTTGATGCAACTCAAACAAGAGTAATCACGGTTGCTGGAAAGCAATTAGTTAAAACTGTTGCTTGGTACGACAACGAGATGTCATACACAGCTCAATTAATCAGAACTCTTAAGTATGTTGTAGAGTTATCTAAATAGTCCCAAACTTAATTAACTGAATAAAAAACAGAATAGCGGGACATTTGTTCCGCTATTTCTGTAAGTAAAAATAAAAAATAGAAAATTTCTGGAGGTATTATAGATGAAAAAGATAGTTACAGATTTAAATGTAAGCGGTAAAAAAGTTCTTATGAGAGTAGATTTTAACGTACCAATGAAAGATGGAAAAATAACAGATGAAAATAGAATAGTTCAAGCTCTTCCTACAATAAAATATGTTCTTGAAAACGGTGGAAAGGCTATAATTTTCTCTCACCTTGGAAAGGTAAAAACAGAAGAGGATCTAGCAAAAAGAGATATATCTCCAGTTGCAGCAAGACTTGAGAACCACCTTGGAAAACCTGTTAAATTCATAAATGCAACTAAAGGTCCTGAGCTTGAAGCAGCTATTGCTGAGATGAAAGATGGAGAAGTTGTAATGTTCCAAAATACAAGATATGAGGATCTTAACAACAAAGCTGAATCTAAGAACAATCCTGAGCTTGGAGCTTACTGGGCTTCTTTAGGAGATCTTTTTGTAAATGATGCATTTGGAACTGCTCACAGAGCACATGCTTCAAATGTTGGAATCGCCGCTAACATAGGAGAGGGAAACACTGCTGCTGGATTCTTAATGGAAAAAGAGATCAAGTTTATAGGAGGAGTTGTTTCTAATCCAGAGAGACCTCTTGTAGCTATTCTTGGAGGAGCAAAAGTTTCTGACAAGATAGGAGTAATAGAAAATCTTCTTGAGAAAGCTGATAAAGTTTTAGTTGGAGGAGCTATGATGTTTACTTTCCTAAGAGCTCTTGGAAAGAACACAGGAACATCTTTAGTTGAAGATGATAAGATTGAACTTGCTAAATCTCTTCTTCAAAAAGCAAACGGAAAACTTATACTTCCAATCGA
>JBOFTG010000155.1:0-1351 GCA_051651945.1 Fusobacteriaceae bacterium
AAAGGATTCGATTGCAATAGATCTAGGATATAGATTTTAAAAGTTAAAATTATACAATAAAAAAAGCTCGATACTTTTTATAATAAGTATCGAGCTTTTTAATTTGACTGGTTATATAACGAAAGAGATATTTTTCTCACGGATAGTTTTTTGAATATCGATAACCCTCTGGTTTAGACTACCTCTCCATTTAAGAGAACTATCTTTTTCTTTTAAATGAAATTTCCCATCGATAAGAACATCACAAAGAGATACTAAGCTATAGACAGAAGAATCATTACTAATCTCTTCCCAAGTATAACCAGACCAGATCCAGATATCTTTTTTTGGAAATTTTTCTTTGAAGATTTTTATAAATTTTTTAAGAGGTTCTATATTTGAGTGGAATGTTGGATCTCCTCCTAAAAGTGACAACCCAGTTAGCATACCCTCATATTTATAAAAATATTGGAATATATCATCCGCTGTTTTCTCTGTAAAAGAATCACCCAGTGTTTGATTCCATGTTACAGGATTGAAACACCCCTCGCATTTGTGGGAGCATCCAGTAAGAAAGAGGGATACTCTAATCCCTCTTCCATTAAGCATATCTCCATATTTAATTCCTGAATAGTTCATTTTCTAAATCACCTACATATGTTTTATTCTATTTATAACTTCTTTTTGTTTTCCCTTATTAAAAGGTCTAGAATCAGGCTGAGCTAAATATCCACAGACTCTTCTTATTACATTCATCTGAGTAGAGTCACTATTATGACAATCTGGACACTCAAATCCCTTCTCAGTGGCTAGAAACTCTCCAGAGAATCCACAGACATGGCATTTATCAACTGGTTGGTTAATACCCATATAGTGGATACCAAGAGATTGTGCATATTTCAGTATTGCATGAACAGCTTCAAGATTATTTTTCAGAGAATCAGTTTCAATATAACTGATATGACCACCTTTAGCATATTTATGACCTGGGACTTCAAGTTTTAATTTTAGGAATGGATCCATGTGAATTTTAGAGGAAACATGGAAAGAGTTATCATAGTATCCTTTATCAGTAATTCCTGTAATGTCACCAAATTCAATTTTGTCAATCTGAGCAAATCGGTCACATAGAGATTCAGAAGGTGTAGAGTAAAGAGCAAAACCTAGATTATCAGTTTTCTTGTACTCATCAACTTTTTCAGACATATGTTTTAAGATATTAAAAGTTTTTTCATAAACCTCCATATCTTGAGAGAAGTCAACTCCATATAAAAGTTGTGAAACTTCACTTAGTCCAATATATCCTATATAAACAGTTGAGTATCCTCCCCAAATAAGTTCTTTTATACTCTCTTTTCCATCTTTATCTGCT
>JBOFTG010000156.1:0-1327 GCA_051651945.1 Fusobacteriaceae bacterium
TGGAAGATGAAATTGGCTATGAAGCTATCTTTGAAAATATATTAGAGCCTAATATTATGCAAAAAGAAGCTCTGCAAAGTTTGGAGAATTTGAGGAAGAGAGGAGAAAAGAAAGCTCTTGTAATCTCAGCTACTGGAACAGGAAAAACATATCTTTCAGCTTTTCATGTTCAAAAGGTAGATCCTAAAAAGTTTTTGTTTGTAGTCCACAGAGAAAATATAGCAAGAACAGCTAAAAAAAGTTTTAAAAAAGTGATTGGAAAAGGAAAAAATATGGGGGTATACTCTGGAAATTCTAGAGAGACTAGCAATGATTATATATTTTCCACAATTCAAACAATTTCAAAAGATGAGCATATGAAAAAATTTCATCCAGAGCACTTTGATTATATTGTTATAGATGAAACACATAGAGCAGGAGCTGATTCGTATAAAAAAATTATGGAATATTTTAAACCTAAATTTTTGATGGGGATGACAGCAACACCAGAAAGAACTGATGGATATAATATATTCCAATCTTTTGATTATAATATAGCTTATGAGATTAGATTGCAACAAGCTCTTGAAGCTGAGATGCTATCGCCATTTCATTATTATGGAGTCAAAGATATCTATGTAGGGGATAGAGAGATAGAGTTTGAATTTCTAAGTTCAGATGAAAGGGTAAAACATCTAATAGAAAAAGCTGAATTTTATGGTTGTGATGATGGAGATGTTAGAGGGTTAGTTTTTTGTAGCAAGATAGAGGAGTGTAAAAAACTATCGGAAAAATTTAATGCTTATGGTTACAATACCCGTTATCTTTCAGGAGAGAACTCTGAAGATGAGAGGAGAGATGCTATAAATCTTCTAGAAAGTAAATCTTACAACAAGATTGATTATATTTTTACAGTTGATATTTTCAATGAAGGAATAGATATACCAAGTGTAAATCAGATTTTGATGGTAAGACCTACTCAGTCAGCTATAGTTTTTGTTCAACAGCTTGGAAGAGGTCTTAGAAAAGCTGAAGCTAAAAAATATCTAACGGTCATAGATTTTATAGGTAATTATAAAAATAATTATATGATTCCAATTGCTCTATTTGGAGATAACTCTTATAATAAAGATACCTTAAGAAATTTGATGGTTAAAGGCAATAGGATGATTCCTGGAAGTTCGACAATAAGTTTTGATGAAATATCTAAAAAAGAGATATTCCATGCTATTGATAGTGCAAAGTTGGATTCGAGAAGAGATTTGGTAAAAGATTATGAGCTTTTAAAATTCAAAACTGGAAAGATACCAAATATGATGGATTTTATAGAGCACGGTTCAAGAGATCC
>JBOFTG010000157.1:0-3343 GCA_051651945.1 Fusobacteriaceae bacterium
ATCTCTGTTTTATATCTAAAATTTTCTTCTACAGTTATATCTTCAAAAGCGAAAACTTTCTTACTGCTTTCTTTTGAACCGCTTATCTTTTTATTTACGTTTACCGCTCCTGCTGGAATTTCTATCTCCTCTTCGAAACTTCCCCACTCTCCACATTCTGGGCATTTCCCAATCCATTTAGGAGCCTTATAACCACACTCATTACAGATGTAAAAGCTCTTGTTTTTAGCCATAAATACTTACTTCCTTAAATTTGAATTTTACATCTTATTATTTTTTCAACATCGCTATTAATATAATCTGAAAGTTTACCACCATAATTCGCTATCTCCCTTACAACTGATGAACTTAGATACATATATTGTTTTGAAGCCGGTATAAATATTGTCTCTATTTTCCCATCAGATATATCGCTGTTAGCAAAAGCCATTGTAAGTTCATATTCATAGTCTGAAACTGCTCTTAAACCTCTGATTATAAATTCTATTTTATTCTGATCCATAAAATCAGTAAGAAGACCTTGGAAATTTTTAACCTCTATGTTTTCAATTTTTTTTAGAGCGTTAATAACCATATCTGTTCTCTCTTCTACGGAAAAAAGATATTTTTTATTCACATTATTTAAGACAGCAACTACAAGCTTATCTGTCATCTTTGCTGCTTTCCTTATTATGTCTTCATGCCCCTTTGTAATCGGGTCAAAACTTCCAGAATAAACTGCTATTTTCATCTCTCTTCCTCTTCTATTTTACAAGTGTTATCTCATACCATTTTGAGATATCTCTATTTTTAATCTCTTCTAAAATTACTCTTTTTTTTCTTTTTTCTGTATATGATTCTATAAAATCAAGATATTCTTCTCTTATTTTTTTAAAAAGTTCTCTTTCGGCAGATATTTTTAAAGTTGTAAAATCGTCATCTTTCATAACAACCCTTATCTCTCTCAATATGTCTTCAACCAAAGCTTCAGGAGATTTTATCTTTCCTTTACCATTGCACATGGGACAGTTATCATAATAATAATAATTCAGAGGATTTCCTGTTCTTTTCCTAGTCATCTCTACAAGATTTAAATCTGTGAAATGGATTATACTATTTTTTACTCTATCTATCTTTAAAGATTTTTCTAATTCTGCTAAGAGTATATCTCTATTCTTTTCCTCTTTCATATCTATAAAATCTATTATTATAATTCCACCAATATTCCGAAGCATAAGTTGTCTTGGTATCTCTTTTGCAGCCTTTAAATTTGTCTGAAGTGTAGTATTTTCAAGACCTATCTTAAGAGCATCTCTTCCTATGTTTTTTCCAGTATTAACATCTATAGTTGTAAGAGCTTCTGTGGATTCAATTATTAAGTACCCTCCACACTCTAAATAAACTATTTTTTCTAAAGCTTTCTCTATCTCAGTTGTCACTCCATATCTATCAAAAATATCTTCGTAATCTGTATACAGTTTTATTTTTTTGCTACTACCATGATCACCAAAAGCTGTGACATAGTTAAGAATATCATGATAAAGATCTTCATCATTCACAATAAATTCATCGACATCCTCATTAAAAACATCTCTTGCTATACGGCTCACTAGATCATTTTCACTGTAAAGCATATCTCCAGCTCTACTTGTTTTAACTTTTTCTAAAAGCTTCTCCCATCTTTTCAAGATATAATCCATCTCTCTTTCAAGATGAAAATCAGGCTTATCTGAAGCGGCCGTCCTTATTATAACTCCAAAATTTTCGGGCTTTAATTTTGAAATTATCTTTTCAAGTCTCTCACGTTCCTCTATATTTTCTATTTTTTTTGAGATAGATATTTGATTTGTACCTGGTACAAGGACTAAAAATTTACCTGGAATTGTGCATTGCGTAGTTATTCTTGCTCCCTTGTTTCCAGTAGGTTCACTTACCGCTTGAACTAATATCTCATTTCCTGCTGTCAGATATTTATCTATACTTTTTTTTATTATATCTCTATTTTTGTCCTTCTGATATTCTGCAATATTATCTATGTGAAGAAAAGCATTTTTTTCCATACCTATATTTACAAAGGCAGCCTCCATTCCGGGGATTACATTAGAAATCTTTCCTCTATATATATGGCCATTACAAGGACTTTCTCCATCTCTTTCTACAAATATCTCTATAACCTTATCATTTTCTATTATTACCGCTTTACAGCCGAAGATATCCTTATTAAAAACTATTCTCTTCACACTATTCCCCTTCTGAAAATTTCATGTTTTGTATATATTTTTCCGTTTATAGATATTCTATCTTCTGTTATTTCTAATTCTGTCTTTATATTAAATTTATTTTTAAATCTGTCTCTATTTCTTCCTTTATTTCCTATTATTTTTGATCTGTTTTTCTCGTTACAAACAATATCTAATCTTCCCTCTTTTTCTAAAATATCTTTTAGAAAATCATAATAAATTTCTCCCTCTACAAGTTCTCTAAAAGCCGGATGAAAAGGTCCAGCAACAATTACCCCATCAGCTCTTAAGTCATCAGAAGGTTGAAGCCCTACTCTTATTACATTTATATTATTTGTTACAAATAATGAGTATATTTTTTTACTTGTATCTATTGCAGACTCTAAATTGAGAGGAAAATATCTTCCCTCTCTGTACATATTCTCCATCTCTGTATCTTTAAGAACTAACGATGGATATATTCTGATCATATCAGGATTCATCTCCAAAGCTTTCTGAGCCGTTAAATAATCTTTCTCAGAATCACTCCCAGGAAGACCAATCATAAGTTGTATTCCTAACTGTATTCCATACTCTTTTATCTTTTTCACAGATTCTTCAACTGCTGAAACAGGATAGTTCCTCTCTGTGAGGTCAAGTACTTCTTGATTTAAAGATTGAACTCCTAACTCGATAACTTTCACACCATTTTCTTTTAACTGTATTAAAATTTTATCATCAATACAATCTGGTCTTGTAGATAATCTTATCCCTTCAACTCTTCCAGAATCTATATATGGTTTTACTACTTCTAAGTATTTTTTTTGGAGTTCAATAGATATTCCAGTAAAAGTTCCACCAAAAAATGCTACCTCTATATGAGCTTTTTCTGGAAGATAGTTTAGATACTCTTCTATTATTTTATCTACCTCTTCGGGAGAGATATCTGTCTCTACTCCGTTTATCTTCTGTTGGCTACAAAAAACACAAGAGTTTGGGCATCCCACATGATTTATAAAGATAGGTATATTATAATGCTTCATTTATTTTTACCTCTAGCTTCTTTATTAAATCTTTAGCGGCTGCTTGTTCTGCAATTTTTTTGTTTTTACCAATTCCTTTTCCAAAAATATCTATTCCAATTT
>JBOFTG010000158.1:0-2097 GCA_051651945.1 Fusobacteriaceae bacterium
AATGGGTATGACCTCAGAGGATTTTAGAAAAAAAATGTTGGAGGATAATATACTTGTAAGAGATGCTTCAAATTTCAAATTTCTAGATAATAGTTTTGTAAGACTTGCGATAAAAAATAGAGAAAACAATATAAGAGTAATAAAAAAAATTCAGGAGGCAACATGGAAGCAATATTAATAGTAGGACACGGAAGTAGAAGTTTAGAGGCTATATCAGACTTTGAAACTGTTATAGATATGGTAGATAAAAAATTAGAGGGAGAGCTAGTTAAGGGAGCACACATGGAAAATGCATCTCCTGATATCCCAACAGTGATAGAAAATATACTTTTAGAGCAACCAGAGACAAAGATAATAAAAGTTGTTCCATATTTTCTATATTCAGGAATCCATATAAAAGAGGATATCCCAGAGATTTTGGAAAATATGAGATTAAAGCATCCTGAGATACATTTTAAAATGGGAAGAGCTATTGGATCACATAGATCAATTGCTGATATTCTTGTTGAAAGGGTAAGTGAGGTATAGTGAGAGGGTTTCTTCTTGCTGGGGTCAGTAGTGGAGCCGGAAAAACAACAGTATCTATGGGGCTTATGAAACTTCTAGGAGATATCTCTCCTTTTAAATCTGGACCAGATTTTATAGATCCAACTTTTCATAAGGTTGTAACAGGTAGAGATAGTTATAACTTGGATCTATTTCTTATGGGGGAAGAGGGAGTAAAGTATAGTTTCTATAAACATAGTGGAGAATTTGCAATTATTGAAGGAGCGATGGGTTTATATGATGGTATCAATAACTCACTTGATAACTTTAGTGCTGCACATCTTTCGAGAGTTTTAAAACTTCCTGTTATATTGGTAGTTGATGGGGGTGGAAAAGGAACAAGTATCGCTGCAACTGTTTTGGGATACAAGAACTTTGACCCTAATGTAAATATAGCTGGAGTTATAATAAATAAAGTGGCATCCCTAAAAACATATGATCTTTATAGAGATGCTATTGAAAAATATACAGATATACCATGCCTTGGTTATCTTAAAAAAGATTCTTTCTTTGATATAGAGAGTAGACATCTAGGACTTCTTCAAGCTGAAGAGGTTTCGAGTTTAAAAGAGAAGATAGAAATTATCGCCAAATCTATGGGTGAAACTATAGATTTAGAAAAGGTAATAGAGATATCAAAATTGGAAGAGAGAGATACGGATGAATACCTAAAACTGTTTGACCAATATATTGATAGATATAAAGGTTTAAAAGTTGGAATTGCAAAAGATAGAGCTTTCTCGTTTTACTACAGAGATAACATTGAACTTTTAGAAAAGCTTGGAGTAGAGATGAAATATTTTTCTCCTATGGCTGATAAAAATATTCCAGATGTAGATTTTCTATATTTTGGAGGAGGATATCCTGAAAATTATCTAAAAGAGCTAACTCTTAATAAGTCTATGATTCAATCTATAAGAGAGTTTCAAAAATCTGGAAAAACAATACTTGGAGAGTGTGGAGGATTTATCTATCTTTCAAAAGGTATTCAAACTTTAGATGGCAAGTTTTGGGAATTGTGCAATCTTGCAGATTGTAAAATAGTTATGGGAAATAGATTAGATATCAGTAGATTTGGATATGTGGATGTACAGATGGGAAATAATTCTGGAAAAGCTCATGAGTTTCACTATTCAAAAATATTGGAAGCTGGAGAGATGGAGCTTCAGTACAATCTTAGAAAAAAAGATGGAAGAGAGTGGAAGTGTGGATATTCCGATAATAATCTCATAGCGGGTTATCCACATCTTCATTTTTTTGGAAGTATGGAGATTTTAGAAGATCTTCTGAAAAGATCAAAAGGAGATAAAGGTGGAATATATTAAGGTACCTGAAAATATAGAAAAGAGAAGTTTTGAGATAATAACAGAGGAGCTGGGGGATAAGATATCACATCTACCAGAATCTCTTCTACCAGTTATAAAAAGAGTTATACATACAACAGCTGATTTTGAATATGCTGATCTTTTAAAATTTAGTGAAGATGCAGTTTCAAAAGGTATGGAGGCACTAGAAAAAGGTTATGATATCGACTGTGATACACAGATGATA
>JBOFTG010000159.1:0-4893 GCA_051651945.1 Fusobacteriaceae bacterium
TTATGGATAGAGATTTGAATGCAAGTATAAATCTGGCAAATTACAGAGTTTCATAAGAGAGCTATAGATAGAGGAAAACTGTAATATGTACCGTTCGTTATGCGGGAATTTAAGCCTTTGGAGAGTTATACAAACGAAATTAGTCTCTAAATAGAGACAAAATCGAATTCTATGAAAAAGGAATGATACTTTTGACTTTATATGATTTTAATAAAAGTTTTATAGAGTTTTATAGGTATCCGGTAACGGGAATATGAAACAGTATTTGGTTGTAGGACTAGGAAGATTTGGTTCAAGTATAGCACAGACTCTTTATGAATCTAATGAGGAGATTTTAGCGATAGATATAAATAGTGATAGAGTGCAAACTGTTATAAATGAAAAGATGGTTGAAAATGCGATAGTACTAGATGCAACAGACAGCACAACATTAAGTGAACTTGGAGTTGAAAATTATAATATAGCATTTGTGTGTATAGGTGAGATAGAGGAGAGTATAATGGTTACTCTCAACCTAAAAGAGCTCGGAGTTCAAAAGATTATAGCTAAAGCTGTTAGTAAAAGTCATGGTAAGGTTTTAGCAAAGATAGGAGCTAATAAAGTGATATATCCTGAAGAGTATATGGGAAGAAGAGTTGCTCAACTATCTATGGAACCTAATGTGATTGAACATGTAAGATTTTCACAAAATTTTCTTCTTGTAGAGATTAAATCCCCATCTATATTTTGGGATAAAACTCTTATAGAGTCTGAAATAAGAAAAAATTATAATGCAACAGTTGTAGGAATAAAAAAAGAGGACGAGACATTCCAACCGAATCCAACTGCGTACACAAAAATAGAGAAAGGTGACACTCTTCTTCTTATAACAGATACAAAAACAGCGGAAATATTAGAAAATTTAAAATAGTTATAGAAATGGAGGAAAAATGCAAAAATTTGATGTTATAGTTGTGGGAGCTGGTCATGCTGGTTGCGAGGCTGCACTCTCTGCTGCTAGAATGGGAATGAAGACAGCTATATTTACAATTACTTTAGATAATATAGGGACGATGTCATGCAATCCGTCTCTAGGTGGTCCTGCAAAATCACATCTTGTAAAAGAGATAGATGCTTTGGGTGGAGAGATGGGTAGAAATATAGACAAAACTTTTATCCAAATTAGAGTTCTTAACACTAAAAAAGGTCCTGCTGTACGTTCTCTAAGAGCTCAAGCAGACAAGCAACTTTATAGAATGGAAATGAAAAAAACCATAGAAAATTGTGAAAATTTAGATGTTATCCAAGGAATCGTAACTGAAGTTATAATTGAAGATGGTAGAGCTGTAGGAATAAAAACTAAAGAGGGAGTCACTTATGAGAGTAAAACAGTTATAATTGCGACTGGAACATTTATGAGAGGACTTATCCATATAGGTGAAAATACATTTAAAGGTGGAAGAATGGGAGAACTATCTTCGGAAGAACTTCCGCTTTCATTGGAAAAAACAGGTCTTAGAATGGGAAGATTTAAAACTGGAACTCCAGCAAGAATAGATGCTAGAACAATAGATTATTCTAAAATAGAGGAGCAACCAGGAGATAATGCTCTTCTTAAATTTTCAAATAGAACAGAAAATAGTGAAGTTATAGGAAGAAAACAGATATCATGTCATATAGTTTTTACAAATCCAGATGTTCATAAAACTATAACAGATAATAAAGATAGATCTCCTCTTTTTAATGGTGCGATAGCTGGAACTGGTCCAAGATATTGTCCATCTATTGAAGATAAAGTTTATAGATATGCAGAGAAAGATAGACATCATCTTTTTCTAGAAAAAGAGGGTTATGATACTAACGAAGTATATATAAGTGGATTTTCAACATCACTTCCTACAGATGTTCAGTATGAGATGTTAAGAAAGATACCTGGACTTGAAAATTCTAAGATAATGAGATATGGATATGCGATAGAGTATGACTATGTAGACCCTCAAGAGCTTAAATATACATTAGAAACAAAAAAAGTAGAAAATCTATTTTTAGCAGGTCAGATAAATGGAACATCTGGTTATGAAGAAGCTGCTTCTCAAGGTATAATTGCAGGTATAAATGCAGTTCGTAAGATAGAGGGAAAAGAGCCAGTTGTTTTAGATAGAGCAGAGTCATATATAGGAACATTGATTGATGATTTAGTATCAAAAGGTACAAACGAACCATATAGAATGTTTACTGCAAGAAGTGAATATAGATTGCATCTAAGAGAGGATAATGCAGATCTGAGATTGTCTAAAACAGGTTATGAAATCGGACTTTTAGAAAAATGTCAATATGATAAAACTTTAGAAAAAGAGAAGAATGTTACAGAGATAATAGAAAAATTAAAATGTCAGTATGTTGGAAGTAGAAATGAAAGGGTAAACGAGATTTTTGCAAGAGTGGAAGAACCCGAGATAAGATCTGGTCTTACACTTTTTGAGATACTTAGACGTCCTGATGTAACTTATAAAGATATTAAATATATAGCTGAAATAATTGAAAATTTCAATCTTGGAAACTTTTCAGACGATACAGAATATCAAGTAGAGGTTCAAGTTAAATATTCTGGATATATTGAAAGATCGCTTAAAATGATAGAAAAACATAAAAATCTAGAAAATAAAAAAATTCCTCAAAGCTTAGATTATGATCTTATTGGAAGCATACCTAAAGAGGCAAAAGATAAGTTGAAAGCTGTTAGACCTATGAATATAGGTCAAGCCTCTAGAATATCTGGAGTTTCTCCAGCAGATATACAGGTATTATTAATTCATTTAAAATTAAAGGAGAATCAAGGATGAGAGAGTATTTAAAAAAAGGGATAGAAATTATAGGTGTGAAAAGAATAGATGAATCTAAAATAGAAAATCTTATGAGATATTTAAAGCTTTTAATAGAGTATAATACACATACAAACTTAACAGCTATAAGAGATGAAAAAGATATGTTAGAAAAACATTTTATAGATTCTCTTCTTCTCCAAAATTATATTCAAAAAGATGATAAAACAGCTATGGATATTGGAACAGGAGCTGGATTTCCTGGAATGGTATTGGCGATTTGCAATCCAGATATAAAGTTTACTTTGATGGATTCTGTTGGGAAAAAGACAAAATTTTTAGAGTATGTAAAAGAGCAACTTCAACTAGAAAATGTCCAAGTTGTAAATATGAGAGCTGAAGAATTTATAAATGATGAGAATCGTGAATCATATGACTTAGGATTATGTAGAGGAGTTTCACAACTACCTACAATTTTGGAATATATGATACCTTTTTTAAAAGTCGAGGGAAGATTTATAATACAAAAAAGCCCAGATACAGGTGAAGAGGCAAAAGCATCTAATGCACTCCAAATACTAAGCAGTGCTATAGAATCAGAGTATAATTTGAATCTTCCTTACTGTAATGATGGAAGAAAAGTTATAGTTGTTAGGAAAAAATCGGTAACATATAAAAAATATCCTAGAAAAATAGGGATTCCATTAAAAAGACCACTTTAGTAGAACAAAAAATATTTAGGGGGTGAGCAGAGTGAAGAGGGCAATAGAAACCATAAAAAAAATGTTAAGAGATAGTAGAGTTAAGACTCTGCTCTCTCTTTTTTTTGTTTTTGTAGGAATAGTAGTAGCCGGAGTAATGAATTTGGGATATAGTGTTGCACTAATCCTATCACTTGTATTAAAGCCAACTTTTCACATAGAAGAGGTAAAATTTTTAGAATATGGTAAGATAGTCGGAAAAAATGTTGAGTTAGTTTATGAAAATCAAAAAATAGTAATTGCACCAAATTTATATATTGAGTACGATATAAAAGGACCTTTCAAAGATTGGTTAAAGAAGATAATTGTTGAAAAACCTGATGTTTTAATAGAACGAAAAGGTTCAGAGGTAAATATAGTTAAAGCTTTTTCTAATGGTGGTGGAACAGAAAAAGCGGGAATAGGAGTTCCTATCGGTGTCGTAGAGGTGAGAGAGGCAAATTTAACTTTTAAAGATAACTCTTACGAACTTCCAATTGAGAAGAAACTTAAAAATGTAGAAGGATATGTTCGCTTTGATAAAATCGAAGGGATAAATCTCTGTTTTTCGGGAGAAGAAAATAAAGAGAAAATAGTTTATAGTTTCAATAATCGTATAGAAAGTTATGAGATGAATATAATACTTCAAAATATAGAGATAAACACATCTCTTCTTCAGTATGGCTATTATTATGAACCTATCCAATATAGAGAGGGAGAGGTAGACTTAGATCTTACTATCTCTCCTAGAGGACTAGAGGGAACAGCTAACTTAAAAAATGCTAAGATAGAGTATTTTGATTTTTTAGAACCTGCTAAAAATGTAAATGGGAAAGTTGATTTTTTAGGAAAAAAAATTGTTGTGAAAGCTGATTTTGAACTTTTTGCTCAGAAGAGAAAGTTTGATTTAGAGTTTGATTTTGAAAAAGGCATGGATGGAAAGATAGAGTTAGGAAAAATAAGTGGATCTCAACTTCAAAATTATAGACTTCTAAAAAATATACCACTACATAAAACTCCAATAAACATTAAAAATTTAGGAATAAGTTTAAAATTAGATGATAAAAAAAATTTTTCACTTGGTGTGGATTACATTTTCTCAGATTTTAATGTGGGACCTTTAAAATTGAAGAATTCTAGTGGATCACTTTTATATTCAGATAGTAGTGTTGTATTCCATTTTTTTAAAGGTGAAGCAAACTTAAACGAAATGAATAAAAAGATAGATATATCTGGAAAATTAAAAGATAATCAGATGAAAATTAATTATAAGATTGATAAATTTTTAGGAAAAGCGGACCTTATATTTACAGATGAAAACTTAAAAATATCAAGTGAAAAAGGTATTTTCA
>JBOFTG010000160.1:0-2393 GCA_051651945.1 Fusobacteriaceae bacterium
GACAACAAAGTTGTTACAACTATTATGAGTAATATGGGATTTGAAAATTTTCTTAACGAAAAAAATATAGGACTTATAAGAGCAAATGTTGGTGATAGATATGTTTTAGAAAAAATGAGAAATCATGGATTGAACCTTGGTGGAGAGCAATCTGGTCATATTCTTCTTTTAGATTACTCTACAACAGGAGATGGAGTTTTAACATCTTTAAAATTAGTTGAGGCACTCAGAGATAGTAATAGTAATTTAGATGAGAGGTCAGCAGAAGTTATGGATTGGCCACAAGAGATGATAAATGTAAGAGTTGCTAGAGACAAAAAAGCAGTTTGGGCAGAAAATACAGTAATCACATCTTTTATAACAGAAAAAGAATCTGAGATGAAAGGAACAGGAAGAGTACTAGTTAGAACATCAGGAACAGAGCCGATAATAAGAGTTATGGTAGAGGGAAAAGATGGGGACATGGTCCATAGAATTGTAAAAGAGATAGCTGATTTAGTTAAAAAAGAGTTAGCTGAATAGAAAGGAGAGAATTTATGTATAAGAATTTCTCAAAAGTATATGATTATTTCATGGAACATTGTGATTATACACAGTGGACAGACCAGATTTACAGTATATTCAAGAAATATAATAAAGAATCAGGAAACCTTCTCGACATAGGATGTGGAACTGGAGAGATGGGGTTAAGACTTACAGAAAAATATAGATACTCAGGATTAGATTTATCAGAAGAGATGTTAAGACTTGCTAATAAAAAATTAAAGAAACTTGATATTCAACTGTACCAAGCTGATATGGTCAACTTTGTTATGCCAGAAAGATTTGATGTAGCAGTAGCACTTTTTGATACAGTTAACCACCTTACTTCTAATGATGAACTTACTTCGCATCTAATCTGTATGAGAGAGACTCTGAAAGATGATGGTGTATATATATTTGATCTGATTGATAGAGAGTTTATGAATATGATGTTCCCGGGAGGAACTTTTGTAGACCTAAGAAATAAAATATCGGTTATATGGGAGCATGAATTAGAAGAGGGTATAGATTATATCGATGCTACATATTTTATTAAAAACAAAGCTGGTGCATATGATAAGTTTACAGAAGGCTACGAAAAGAAAATTTTTACTCAGGAAGAGGTAGAACTATCTCTTAAAAAATCTGGAATGAAACTTTTAGAGATAATAGAAAACAAAGAGATAGCAGGAAAGAGATATTTTTATGTAGTGGCACCTGATGAGATGGCTAAATAGAGAGATTGTTCATTCTTTTTCTCTTTTGGGCTATCTAGGATTTATCTTGATAGGGAATCTACTTTCCTTTATATTTCTATATAAAATAATAGAAAAATATCTTTTTTCAAGTCAGGTACTTTTTATAATTTTTCTTGTTATAGGAATTTTTAGTGGATTTTATAATGCGTATCGGGTTATAATGAAAAGATAATAGGGAGAAAGATGGAAAGTATAAAAAAAATTTTTAAAATATCATCTAGAACATCAGCTGTTATTTTAGCATATGGAGTTCTTATAAGAAATGATATAGTATATTTAGGAATGTTTATTGGATCTCTATTATCGATACTCTGTTTCTATATGATTTGTGAAGAAGCAAAGAGAAGTATAAATTCCTACTCTCCTATGAAGAGCTCAGTAATTGGATATCTGAAAAGGTATGCAATTTATGGATTGTATATGGGAATCATGACATATTATTTTGGATTACCCATGCTAATAGGTTCAGCAATAGGGCTATTGAATACTAAAATAAGTATTTTTATAATGGTTCTTTCTGATAGTTTATCAAGTTTTAAAAAAAAATACCTTAAGTAAAATTAAGAGAAACAAAGAAAGGAGGTAGCATGAGATTAGGACCAGTTGAATTTATAACACCACCTCTGGTAGAAGGACCTAAAATAATGTTTTATGTTCCGGTGCCAGAAACCTTAAAAGAGATGCCTTTTGTTTTAGAAAAACTAGGCGGAGGACATGGATTACCTGTGACAGCAACTGTTACAAGTACTTGGTTTATAATGTTTGTTCTTTTTATAATATTTAATATAGGAACCAAAGATTTAAAATTGATTCCAAATAAACTTCAGACAGCACTTGAGTATTTATATTCATTTCTAGATGATATGGTAGAGCAGATGTTAGGAAAATGGAAAGTAAGATATATGAGTTATATAGTACCACTTTTCATATTCATACTATTTTCAAATACCCTCTCATTTTTCCCGATACCCAGTATTGTTGTGGAAAATGGAATGGTAAATATCGTTCCAGCATTTAGGTCGCCAACGGCAGACCTTAATACCACAGTTGGATTAGCACTTCTAACAACTTTTGCATTTTTAAGCACAAGTTTAAGATGTCATGGAGTAATAG
>JBOFTG010000161.1:0-5681 GCA_051651945.1 Fusobacteriaceae bacterium
AAATTAATTATTTTTTTATTTTATATAAAATCAGCTTTGAAACTTTTTAAAAATGGTGTAAAATTTAGGATGATATATTAGACCGTTATAAAAATAGGGAGTCCACTATGGGAATAATAAAGATATTAGATGAATCAGTATCCAATATAATCGCAGCAGGAGAGGTAGTTGAAAATCCAACGGCTATGCTAAAAGAGCTTTTGGAGAATTCTTTGGATGCTGGAAGTAAACAGATACGAATAGATGTGAAAGATGGTGGGAAAAATCTTTCAATTTCAGATAATGGCAGAGGTATGGGAAGAGAGGATCTTTTAATCTGTATAGAGAGACATGCCACAAGTAAGATATCTACAAAAGAGGATCTTTTCAATTTGAAATCTTACGGATTTAGAGGAGAAGCACTTGCATCAATATGTGCAGTTTCAAAGGTGAGAGTAAGCTCAAAAACAGAAGATTCAGATTTTGGAAACAGCATAACTGTAAATGGTGGAAAGATAACATCGCTTAAAGAGCTGGAAAAAGATAGGGGAACTACAATTGAGATTGAAAATCTTTTTTTTAACACACCAGCTAGATTAAAGTTTCTAAGAAAAAATGTAACAGAGTATTCTAATATGAGAGAGGTTGTTATTCAAGAGGCATTAGCTAATCCAGAGGTTTCAATAACATTAACAATAGAGGGAAGAGAGAGTGTAAGAAGTTCAGGGAATGGACTGGCTAATGCTATTGTAGAGATTTTTGGAAGAAATACACTAAAAAATCTTTTGAAAATAGATATAGGATATATTGGAAATACATCTTTAACACGTTCTACAAAGGATTCTATATTTACATTTGTAAACGGTAGAACTGTAAAATCTAAAGTTGTTGAAAACGCTGTAATGGATAGTTATTACACAAAATTAAGTAAGGGACGCTATCCATTTGCAATTATTTTTCTTGATGTAGATCCAGGAGAGATAGATGTAAATGTTCATCCATCAAAAAAAATAGTTAAATTTTCAGATGATAGAGAGATTTATGAAAAAGTGAGAGAGAGTATAGAAAATGAGAGCTCGGGAAATGATATTTTAACAGGTCAAATTGTAAAAAGTGAAAACTTTATTCAAAAAGAGATGCCTATTCAAAAAGAACCGACAATTTCAGTGATTAAAAAAAATATACTGCCTTTAAAAGATAGCTATAATATCTCTTTCAATTTGGATAGCTTTGAAAAAAAGATTGAAGAGAAAGCTGAAAAAGTTGAAAAAGAACTCTATGTTCCACCAAAAGTTATAGAGGCAAAAATCGAGAAAAAAATCGAAGAAAAAATTGTTTTAGAAGAGAAGGCAGAATATAAAGTTATAGGGCAATTTATGAATAGCTACATTCTTGTAGAAAAAAATAGTAACCTCGAGATCTATGATCAACATATAGTTCATGAGAGAATTCTCTATGAAGAGTTAAAAAATGAGTTGAAAGAAAAAAAAATAAATAGCCAAAATCTTTTGGTGCCTAAACGTCTAAGAGTAGATCCAAGAGAGCGTGAGTTTATTGGAAATCAACTAGGATGTTTAAGAGAGTTTGGATTTGATGTGGAATTTTTTGATGAAAAAGAGCTTCTTATAAGATCTATACCTCTTTTTAATATTAATAATTCAGTAGATAATCTTTTTGAAGAAATTATTGAAGATCTAAAAAATGAGAAAGAGAGAGATCCAAGGGAGAAGATAATAATATCTATGTCTTGCAGAGGAGCTGTTAAAGCTGGAGAGAAACTTAAATATTCTGAGATGGAGAGTTTGGTAAAAAAACTTCATGAGATTGGAGAATATACCTGTCCACATGGACGTCCAATAATCATAAGACTTGGTTTAGATGAAATTGAGAAAAAATTTAAGAGGAAATAAAAAAGATTCTGAGAAAATTAAGGGAGAAACTCTAAATGAATATAAACGTTATCTGTATAGGTAAAATAAAAGAAAAATATATAAATGATGGAATAGCTGAGTTTCTAAAAAGAATGACACCTTTTGGAAAAGTTCAAATATTAGAACTAAAAGAGGATGGGAATGATAGTAATAGAGATGTTTCTATAAAAAAAGAGACGGATGAGATTATAAAACTTATCCAGAAACATAAGGGATATACAGTTCTTTTGGATATATCTGGAAAGAATTATAGTTCAGAAGATATGGCTGAAGAGATAGAAAAAATATGTGTAAGAGGAAACAGCACAATAAATTTTGTGATTGGAGGTTCTTATGGTGTAGGAGATGAACTTAGAAAGATGTCTGATATGAGGCTAAGTTTTTCAAAGATGACTTTTCCACATCAACTTATGCGTCTTATACTTATGGAACAGATCTATAGATGGTTTGGTATATTAAATAATATAAAATATCATAAATAATTTTTTTAATTTAGGAGGTAATTTAAATGTATACATACGGTGAAACTTTTTATCATGAAATTAATGAGGAAAATCTAGAGATGAACGTTTTAGAAAACGTTGTTCTTGGAGATGAGGAGTATATAGTAACAGAGGACTACGAAGGTAAAATTCATATATTTTCTTATGATGAACACGAGGATGAGATTAATTATGTAACAGATAGAAGACATGCTCAAGAGATTATCGAGTACTGGAGAGACGAATATTTAATAGGTGCAGATATCGGAGACTATGATGACGATGAGTATTATGATAGAGAAGATAAGTTAGGAGAGAGAGATTATTTTGATGACTACAACTACGAAGAGAGTGATGATGAATATTAATTTGATAATTGAGAGCGAAGATATATTAGGAGAAAAAAATAGAGAACAGGTAGATGCTTTCAAAAGTATTCAAGGTGAAACTGTATACTATACTTATCAGAGTGGAATGGGAAGATGTGAATTTTCTATATCAAAAGATTCTTTGAAGATGAAGAGAACAGGAGAAGCTGACATAGATTTGAAACTTAAATCAGATGGAGATGGAGAGATGAAATACTCTTCTATGGGATTAAAAAAAGATTTTGATATTAAAAATGCCCATATAAATTTTTTGAGTGGAAATATAGCTTTTTCATATGATATAATGGATGGAAATGAGCTTATAAATACTCTTAAAATAAAAATATGGGAGGAGTAATGAAAAAAAGAAAACTAACACTGGTACTAGCTATTCTTTTCGCTACGGGTTGTTCTAACTTAAATATGTTAACTGAACAATCAAAACCGAGACCCAACGTAGAAGATTTGAGGTTTTCACCAGATCAATCAATATCACAGAATAATAGAGTTTTCACAAGGGAAACTGCACTTAGTCAGATAGATGATATAAGAGTATCGGTACGTGAGAAAAGAGAGAGAGAGTATATTTTAGATAGCAGAGATAATACATATGAGATATATGCTGGAGAATATCTAAAACTTCCTACAATCGGTGTTGTTAAATTTTCTTTACTCGATACTGAAAAAAAACTATACGATAGTAGAGTATTACAAGATTATTACTATTTTAGAAGTATATTTCAAGGTAGTTATAATATAAAAGTAGATTTTGAAAATGGAACAACAAAGATTATAAGAGTTATAAATAAGATGAAATATAGATTTACTGAGGCAGAAACTTATGATATAATTAAAGATACATATAATTCCGGTCAGTATAAAGATGTCTTAGATCTTGTAGATCTTCATATAATGGCTTTTAGAGAAAGTTCTAAAAATCGTGAATTAGATTTTATGGTTTTAAATATCTATATGAACAATGGAAATTACTCATATGCAAAAGAGAAAATTTCTGAATTGAAAAAAGAGAGAAATTTATCGAATAGAGATATTATAGATCTTTTTAATACTGAAATAGCTCTAAATCCTAATTATAATATTGAAAGATTTTACATAGAAAATAGCCGATATAATAGAGAACTTGAAGATTCGATAAGAGGGCATCTAAGAGGGAAACCTACTCAAACTTCAGAAGAGAAATCTTTTGTAACTCCAAAAAATGAGATAACAAATGAAACTACATTTGAAAAAAAAGAGATTCCATCAGAAGTTAAATTCCAAAATACAGCTCTTTTCCAGAGTGAGAACATTATTGAAAATGAAACTAAAAAAAGAGAACCAGTTTCAAATAATGTAAGTTCAGATACAAAAAACCAGTATGAAAATGGAAAGAGAGCACATGAAAAAGGAAGATATAACGAGGCTATACTTCTTTTAAATCGTGCAGAAAAATCAGGTTCAGATATAGCAGATATAAATTATTATCTGGGAGATTCCTATTTCAATATTGAAAACTATGATAAAGCTGTAGTGAGTTATAAAAAATATCTTAGAACTTCAGAAGAAGGGATAAGAAAAGCTGAAAGTTATTACAATTCTGGAATTGCTTATGAGAAGGTAGGAAAAAAACAGGAAGCTATTACACAATTTAAAAAAGTGATAGAACTTTTCCCTGGAACTAGTTGGGCAAGAAAAGCAAATATATACATAGTAAGGTTAAAAAATTAAATAAAAACTATAGAAAAAGGGGAAATTGATGGAAAGATACTTTGATAAAATTAAAGACGACCATATCATAATGGACAAATGGAAAAAAGTAGAAGAGATAAGAAAAATGGGGATTGATCCATTTGGAAAAAAATATGATAAAAAAAATATGATTAAAGATATACTAGATTCTTCTGTTGAAGATGGAAAAGAGTTCAAGACAGCAGGAAGAATAATGTCATTCAGAGAGCAAGGAAAAGCTGTTTTCTTCCATCTTGAAGATCAAACAGGAAAGATTCAAGTTTATATCAGACAAGATGAAGTTGGAGAAGAGTTATTTTCTCTTATAAAATATGCTGCAGTTGGAGATATCGTTGGAGTAACTGGAAAACTTTTTGTTACTCAAAAAGGAGAACTTACTCTTAGAGGAGATGGATTTACACTTTTATCTACAAATATCAGACCTCTTCCTGAGAAATATCATGGGCTTACAGATGTTGAAATCAGATATAGAAAAAGATATTTAGATTTAATAGTTAATAGAGATGTAAAAGAGACATTCTTAAAAAGAAATATGATAATGAACGAGCTTAGAAACTATCTAAATGAAAGATCTTTCTTAGAAGTTGAAACTCCTATGATGCATCCAATTCTTGGAGGAGCTTCTGCAAGACCTTTTATAACTCACCATAATGCACTAGATATGGAGCTGTATTTAAGAATAGCACCTGAACTTTACCTAAAGAGACTTATTGTAGGTGGATTTGATAGAGTTTATGAGGTAAACAGAAACTTTAGAAACGAAGGAATTTCTACAAGACATAATCCAGAATTCACTATGATGGAATTGTATGTGGCTTATGCTGATTACATCGATATGATGAACCTTACAGAGGGTCTTATATCTCATCTTGCTAAAAAAGTTTTAGGAACTACAACTGTAGAGTACAATGGAAAAACTCTACTTCTTGAAAACTTCAAAAGAATCCATATGGTAGATATTATAAAAGATGTAACAGGTGTAGATTTCTGGGCAATAACAGATTTTGATGAGGCTAAAGAGGTTGCTAAAAATAATAATGTTCAAGTAGCACCTCATATGAATTCTATAGGTTATATAATAAATGAGTTCTTCGAGCAAAAATGTGAAGAGCATATTGTTCAACCAACTTTTGTATTTGGACATCCAGTTGAGATATCACCACTTGCTAAAG
>JBOFTG010000162.1:0-4766 GCA_051651945.1 Fusobacteriaceae bacterium
TATTTTTCATATATTTTTCCATAAGATTAAGTTTAAATTCAGCTACATAAGCTCTCTCTTTTTTGATATCCATTTTCTCTGCTAAATCTGGATGTATCTCTCCAAATGTTCCAAGAACTTCTCTTCCAACAACCAAATCCACTGCACGACCTGGATGGAAGTTTTTATCAGTTGTTCTAACTAGAGAATATCTATTTACACCTAAATTTTTCATCATCTCTTCTACATATCCTTTAATAGTGTAGAAGTCGTACGATTCAGGTTTTTGATTCCAAAGAGTTCTCTCTGGTTTTCCAGAAAGAGCAATAGCTATTCTGTACTCCTCTCTAGCCAACTCTTGAGCTGTGAAAAATACTTTTGAAACTTCATAGAATTTGAAGTTATCTCCATTTCTATTAAAGTTATCTCTTATATTTGCAAGAAGACTATAGATAAGAGTAGGTCTCATAGTAGAGAAATCTTCGTTGATAGGATTAAGTATTTCTATACAGCTTTCCTCTATTCCCATAATCTCTATTGCTTTTTTACTAATAAAACTATAGTTTATAACTTCTTGAAGACCTATATCTTTCAGTAGAGCTTTGATATTATCCACAACTTCAACTATAGCATCTTTTTTTCCTGGAGCTATATTTTCCATAGGCATCTTATCTTCAATATTATCGAAACCATACATTCTAATTATCTCTTCATAAAGATCCTCTGTTCTAGTAAGGTCTTCTCTATATGATGGTGGTATAACCATAATACGATTTTGATCTGTTATCTTTATCTCCATATTCAGATTTGAAAGTATCTTTCCTATCTCATCAAATTCAAGTTCTTTTCCTATGAATTTGTTAAGTTTTCCAATATTTAGAGGTATCTCTACTTTTGCTGCTGGAGCTATCTTAGATGAAATTATCCCTTTTAAAGATTCTCCTCCGGCAACTTCATGTATAAGATGACAGATTCTGCTAAGTACTGTCTGAAGATTTCCTTTATCTACTCCTCTTTCAA
This sequence comes from Fusobacteriaceae bacterium, assembly GCA_051651945.1. Classification (GTDB taxonomy): domain Bacteria; phylum Fusobacteriota; class Fusobacteriia; order Fusobacteriales; family Fusobacteriaceae; genus JAGNZR01. The sequence continues at coordinate 1,000 of JBOFTG010000162.1, forward strand.
ATCTATAAGATGAATCTGATGATATTCCGATAGCTTTTACAGTTCTTCTTATATTTTTAGGTTCGAATGCTGCAACTTCTATGAAAATATTTGTAGTTTCTTCTGTAACACCAGAATCTTTTCCACCCATAATTCCAGCTATAGCAAGAGTTTTTTCTGTATCAGCTATAACAAGCTCTCCATTTAACTCTCTTTCTACACCATCTAAAGTTATAAGTTTTTCTCCCTCTTTAGCAGTTCTTACAATTATTTCACTATCTGTTATTTTCTCTGCATCAAAAACATGAAGCGGCTGATTGTATTCGAACATAACAAAGTTACTTAGATCCACTATATTATTGATGGGTTTAAGTCCCATCGCTCTCAGATGATTCTTTAACCATTCTGGTGACTCGCCTACTTTTATATTTGTCATAAGTCTACCCATATAATGGCTACATCTATCTTTATCTTCAATCGTAACAGAAATTTTTGAATCTACAGGTTCTACTGTTTCTACTACTTCTGCTTTTGGATATCTTACTTTTCTATTATAATAAGCCGCAACCTCTCTAGCTATTCCTATATGAGATAGACAATCAGGTCTATTTGGAGTTATTTCAAGTTCAAATATAACATCGTTTAAACCTATATACTCTCTATACTCTTTTCCGATTGGTGCATCCTCAGCAAGTATTATTATTCCGTCGCCATTCTCTCCCATTCCTAACTCTACTTCTGAGCATAGCATTCCATGAGATTCTACACCTCTTATCTTACTTTTCTTTATCTTAAAGTCTCCTGGTAGATTTGCACCAATCATGGCTACAACAACTTTATCTCCAAGTTTATGATTAGGAGCTCCACATACTATCTGAAGATTTTGCTCTCCCGCTACATCAACTTTAAGTAGTGTAAGTTTTTCAGCTTCTGGATGCTTACCATATTCAACAACTTGACCTATTACAACATTTGCAAGTTCAGCTCCTTGAATTTCTACAGCCTCAACTTCTTGACCTATCATTGTAAGAGAATGTTCAAGTTCTCCTAAATTCTCTTTTATATCTACATATTTCTTTAACCATTCTAATGATATCAACATATTTTACTCTCTCCTGTTTTTACTCTCTTTTTATATAGCCTATCTGAATTGTCTTAGGAATCTTACATCATTTTCAAAAAAGGCTCTTAAATCATCGATTCCGTGTCTTAACATTGTTATTCTCTCAAGACCCATACCAAAAGCAAATCCAGTATATTTTGTTGTGTCATATCCAACAGCCTTAAGAACTTCAGGATCAACCATTCCACATCCCATGATTTCTAGCCATCCACTATTTTTGCAAAGTCTACATCCATCTCCTTTACAGATTACACACTGAACATCCATCTCAGCACTTGGTTCTGTAAATGGGAAAAAGTGAGGTCTAAATCTTACTTGTGTCTCTCCAAAAACTTTTCTTACAAACTGAGTAAGTATAGCTTTTAGATTAGCAAAAGATATATCTTCTCCTACCATAAGTCCCTCAAGTTGATGAAACATAGGTGTATGAGATATATCATAATCAGATCTATAAACTTTTCCTGGACAGATCATTCTAAACGGTGGTTTGTTATTCATCATATATCTAACCTGTACAGGAGATGTATGAGTTCTTAAAACTTCATTCTCTTTTATATAAAATGTATCTTGCCAATCTCTTGAAGGATGAGCTTCTGGTATATTTAAAGCATCAAAATTATATTCAACTTTTTCGATTTCTGGTCCTTCTGCTACATCAAACCCCATATTCATAAAAATATCTTTAAGATATGTTGAAGTTTGAGTAATCGGATGATCTCTACCAACTTCTACACCTCTTCCTGGAAGTGAGATATCAATCATCTCCTCTTTTAGTTGAATCTCTTTAGCTATTTTTTTCAGTTCCTCTTTTTTCTCTTCAAGAGCTCCTGTTATAGAGTCTTTAAGTTCATTAAGAAGTTGACCAAATACTGGTCTTTCATCAGCAGATAGATCTTTCATTTTTTTTGAAAGTTCTGTTATCTCACCTTTTTTTCCAAGAAGTTTTACTCTTAAAGCTTCTATTTTATCTAAACTATCAGCTTTAATAATCTCCTCTATAGATTGTTTTTTTAAATTTTCTACTAAACTGTTCATCTGTCCTCCAAAACATTAGGGTAAACTTTTTAAAAAAAAGTTTACATTTTCCCCTTCAATCTCTATTATTCCATACTTTTTATCTTTTAGGGCACCGGGATTAAAATATTCACATCTTTTATATCTCTCATGAAGAGGTATGTGTGTATGCCCAAATATTACAAAATCTGCTTCTATCTCGACTCCTCTTATCTTAAGTTGATTGAGTGACCCTTTAACTCCATAAAGGTGCCCGTGGGTAAGAAAAAATCTTCTTCCCTTAATCTCAAAAATCTCCTCTTCTTCATAAGTTTTATCAAAATAATCGCAGTTCCCTTTTACAACTTTTGATTCTATATTTATATCTCTATAAGAAAGTTTAAAGTCTCTAAAATCTTCACTATAATCGCCTGCACTTATTATAAAATCTGGCTTTTCTTTTTCATATATTTCAACTATATTAGATATCTCACCATGAGAATCCGAATATACAAGTATCTTCATATAACTCCCATCTATCCTATAAAAATAACTATTTTACTCTGCTCAAGAAGTTTTATTCCAGCTTTCTTTGTTAATTTTTCAAAAAGATAGGATCTACTTATATTTCCCATAACTAAAACTCCTTTTAGAGTCTCTTCGGAAAGGTAGCTAACAACTTCCTCTTTTCCAGGAAGTTTTATCTCTTCTACTTTTTTCTTTTTAGAATTTATATATTCGACAAGTTTATTTCTATCTACATCGTTATTAACAGCCACCGATACATAATTTGAAAGTTCTGGAAATATATTCATAAAATTATAAACTGATTTGTTTACTTTAACTCCATCATCATTTGCTACATATATACGAGAAAAATCTGGCATTTTATCCCCTACTATCATAAGCGTTTTATAACTACTTTTCAATATTTCTATAAGAGTATCTGATATAAAAGCTCCTTTTCCAACTATAAGTAGATCATAATTTTTCATCTTATCTTTTAAGGTTTCTCCAAGAATACCAATCTCATATTCTAATTCGATTTTTGCCTTATCATCTTTAAGTTCTTTTTCAATGCTTTGAAGTTCTAATTTTTCAAAATTCATCCATTCATCACTCATAAGAACTCTGTTACTGTCAAAAATCATTCCATCAAAACCCTGAGGGATAACTGCTTCATTTCTTATATCACTTATAAAAATCCCAGAGAGATGATATCCCATACCATCTCTCATATATATTGCACTCTTTATAAGATTCTCTCTATTACTCTCATTTCCAAATAATACCAAAGCTTTTTTCATAAAAACCTCCGAAATTTTTCAGATTATTGTTGAGCTCCTTGATCCTCTATTTCTTCTTCAAATTCTTCCTCTGTTTCAGCATGAACCTTTGTTATAGATACTAATTTTTCATCATCCGATATTCTCATTATCTTTACACCTTGAGTAGCTCTTCCAATTATTGAAATCTGATCTGCTGGAGTTCTAATAACTATTCCTGAAGATGTTATTGCCATTATTTCTATCTCTCCTTCTACTGGAGTTACAGATACTACCTCTCCAGTTTTAGAGTTACATCTTATGTTTATTACACCTTTTCCGCCTCTTCCTTGAAGTGGATATTCATCCATTTTAGTTCTCTTTCCATAACCATTTTCAGTTACAGT
>JBOFTG010000163.1:0-2367 GCA_051651945.1 Fusobacteriaceae bacterium
CGTATCTTGAAAATTATTTTTCACCAGAGATAAGTATGCATGGAGTTTTTCTTGAACTTTATGGATTTGGAGTTCTTCTTGTAGGAAAGAGTGGAATAGGAAAGAGTGAGACAGCATTAGAGCTTATCCATCGTGGTCATAGATTGGTAGCAGATGATCTGGTTAAATTTATAAAAACTTCCAATGGTGAAGTTGTAGGAAAAGCAGCAAAGCTTCCATATTTTATGGAGGTAAGAGGGCTAGGAATAATAGATATAAAAGCACTCTATGGATTGGGAGCAGTAAGGATTTCAAAAAAGCTAGATGCTATAATAGAACTTCAAGAGCTTAAAACAGAGGAGTATCTGACAGCTGTAAATTATCTAAATACAACCACAAATGTTTTAGATTTACCATTCCACAAGGCGATGTTATATATATCTTCTGGACGGAATGCAGCAGCCATGGTTGAAATTGCAGTAATGAATTTAATGGCTAAAAAATTAGGACATGACCCAGAAAGAGCATATAAAGAGGGAATGGAGCGACTTACAGAGGAAGAGAAAGAAATCTTGAATATATAGGAGCAGAGATGAATTTAGATTTAATGGAAATTGTAGAAATAATAAAAGAGAAAAAGAATATAATTATTACGACACATCAAAACCCGGATGCTGATGGATTAGGATCGGCTATCGCACTTTTTCTAGCTCTGGATAAGATTTCAAAAGTAAAAATTTTAATTGATGATAATGTTCCAAAAAATATAGAGTTTCTCTATGGAAGTAAATTTGTAGAAAAGTATAACTCATATTCTGAAAATGAAAATTTAGATCTGATAATATGTCTAGACTCTGCAAATTTAGAGAGAATAGGTAGAGTAAAAGAGCTCGCAGGAAAAGCACCAATTATAAATATAGATCATCACATAAGCAATGACTCTTATGGTGATTATAATTATGTAGCATCAGATTTAGCTTCAACATGTGAGATATTGTTCCAACTTCTAAAAGCTATGGATGCTAAATTGGATGAAAATATAGCTTCAGCTATTTACGCTGGAATAGTAAATGACACTGGAAATTTTTCTCATAGCAATGTAAAGAAAAGTACATTCCAGATGGCATCGGAATTACTAGAAGCAGGAGCAGATAATCATATTATAGTAAGAGAACTTAGAAATACAAGAAGCTTACCTGCTATAAAACTTAAAGGAAAAGCTATGCTCGGCTCAGAATATATAATTGAAAAAAGATTTATATACAGTCTTATAACTCAAGAAGATTATATTAAGTATGGAGGAGATAAGGCTGACACGGATGGAGTTTCAGAGGAACTTTTAAGTTGCAATACTGCAGATACCTCGCTTTTTTTAAGAGAGGAAGCTGATGGAAGCTATAAAGGGAGTATGAGAACAAAATCTGAAGATATAGATTTAAATAAGGTAACTAGTTTTTTTGGAGGGGGAGGTCATAAAAAAGCTTCTGGATTCTCTTCAAAATTAACTAGTGAAGAGATAGTAAAAAAAATAATAGAGTTAATTTAGAATTGTATAAAAGGGAGAGTCAAATGGAAGATATTATATTTATTAAACCAAGCAGATTTGAAGATATTATAAAGTATATGGAATATATTGATAAAGAGGTAGTTGTTCATATAAATATACATGATTTAGATAAAAATGCAGCTCAAAGAGTTGTAGATTTTATAACTGGAGCTGTTTATATAAAAGAGGGATCTATAATTAATCCAGGAGAAAAAATCTACTGTGTTATTCCTAAAGATAAAAAATTTGTTATGCAGTATAAAAATAATTCAGAATCTAATCTTGTATTAAAGCAAGATGAGGTAGAAGAGATAATAAGAAAGTAAAAAAAGACCCGATGGGTCTTTTTTTTTTAAAAAGTGTGTATAGGATCGGAGTTATAAAAATATCTAGAATAGTTTTTGTTGGAGTAAACTAAATTAAGAGCATCTTTCATAGAGCTATTTTTTTTGTAACCGTGAAGTTTTACATAGTTTCTACTCATAGGATAATATAATTTTTTAATATCGCCTTTTTTATGTAGTAGATCTATTATAGGGATGTAAACTTCTAAAATATAATTTAAAACCAACTCCATTTGGGATAATTTCAAATTATATTTGTGTTCAAAAATTTCACGATATATTATAAATTCTAGCGTAATCTTCTCAACATTATCAATAAAAATTAGAGAATCTATATATTTTTCTGGAAGAATATGTACTCTCTTTTCAAAAAGAGAGTATCTGAATATAAAGTTTTCATTATGCCATATCTGGAGTTTTTCAGAAAATGAAAGATTATTTGTGGATTTGATATCTTCAATCTCTCGAACTATTTTTAGAGGTTTTTTAAGTTCAATT
>JBOFTG010000164.1:0-1655 GCA_051651945.1 Fusobacteriaceae bacterium
AGGGATTAGGAATTAATTTTGAAGATGAACCTTCAGGAGTATTGACATTAACAATTGGAAAGATTGAGTGTGAAGATAAAAATGTAATGTTTGGTTTTGATATTAGATACCCAGTTACATTTACTAAAGAAGCGGTTATAGAAGAAGTAGAAAAAAGAGCTAAAAATATGGATTTAAATGTGACAGTAAGATCTGAAAAAAATCCATTATATGTTCCTAAAGATAGCTTCTTAGTTACAACTTTAATGGATATTTATAAAGATATCACTGGTGATGTAGATGCTGAGCCTGTATCAATTGGTGGAGGAACATATGCAAGAGCTGTAACTAACGGAGTTGCATTTGGAGCTTTATTAAAAGATCAAGAGGATAATATGCATCAAAAGAATGAGTATTTAGAGTTAAATAAATTAGATACTTGGTTAAAAATATATGTTCAAGCAATATACGATTTAGCAAAATAAAGTGTATGAAAAAACTGCAGTGATGCAGTTTTTTTATTTTTTGAAGCTGAAAATAAATACAAAAGTCATAAAAAAATAGTATAGATAAAAAAGCAATTTCTATATATCTACTAACTATATACCTTATCAATAGCAATATAACAAAAATATATTTTTAAAAAACTTTAAATTGAAATATATTTATTCAAAGAAAAAAATATAGGGAGGGAGAGATAAATGAAAAAAATATTTGTATTATTAATGAGTTTTTTATTTTCTTTAGTTGGATTTGCACAAGAGGCATATCACATAGGAGTAATAACAGGAACGGTATCACAGTCTGAAGATGGATTAAGAGGAGCAGAAGAAGCTATAAAACTTTACGGAGCAGCTGATAAAGGTGGAGAGATTGTACATGTGACATATCCAGATAACTTTATGCAAGAGATGGAAACTACAATTTCTCAAATGGTTAGCTTAGCAGATGATCCTAAAATGAAAGCTGTAGTTGTAGGAGAAGCTATCCCTGGAACAGTTGAAGCTTTTAGAAGAATAAGAGAAAAAAGACCAGATATATTATTACTGGCAAACTCACCACACGAAGACCCAGAGATGATAGGAGAGGTGTCTGATTTAGTTGTAAATCCAGATAGTATAGCTAGAGGGTATCTAATTGTAAAAGCAGCTAAAGAGATGGGTGCAGAAAAGTTTATGCATATATCTTTCCCTAGACATATGAGTTATGAGTTGTTATCAAAAAGAAGAAATATTATGAAAGTTGCAGCAGCAGATTTAGGGATGGAATTTATTGAGATGACGGCTCCAGATCCAGTGAGTGATGTTGGAGTAGCAGGAGCTCAACAATATATATTAGAGCAGGTGCCAAATTGGATTCAAAGATATGGAGATAAGACAGCATTCTTCGCGACTAATGACGCACATACAGAGCCACTATTAAAAAGAGTAGCTGAATTAGGTGGATATTTTGTTGAAGCAGATTTACCATCACCTACAATGGGATATCCTGGAGCTTTAGGAATCCAATTCAGTGAAGATGAAAAAGGGAATTGGCCAAAAATATTAGAAAAAGTTGAAAAGTCAGTTGCAGATAAGGGTGCAGCTGGAAGAATGGGAACATGGGCTTATTCATATAATTTTTCGGTGACATTATCTTTGGTTGATTTAGCTAAAGAGGTTATCGAAGGTAAAACT
>JBOFTG010000165.1:0-1464 GCA_051651945.1 Fusobacteriaceae bacterium
GAGGAGTATCACTTCTTTAGTTTCGGAGACGCAATGTTTATTGCTTAGTAAAAGTGAGGTAGAATATGAGAATAATTGCTGGTGAAGCAAAAGGAAAAAGATTAGAGTGTAGAAAAGGTGTAGATACAAGACCTACACAGGATAGTATAAAGGAATCTCTTTTTTCAATAATTGCTCCATATATAACAGATGCTAGATTTTTAGATCTATTTAGTGGAACAGGAAACATAGCTTTAGAAGCTCTTAGTAGAGGAGCTAAAAGAGCTGTAATGATTGAAAAAGATCAAGAAGCTTTAAAGTATATAATAAAAAATATAAATAACTTAGGTTATGAAAATAAATCAAGAGCTTATAAAAATGAAACTTTAAGAGCGGTTGAGATTTTAGGAAGAAAAGGTGAAAAGTTCGACATAATATTTATGGACCCACCATATAAGGATGAGGTTTGTGAAAGAGTTATGAGATCTATATCTAAAGCGAACTTATTAGCTGAAGATGGACTTATAATTTGTGAGCACCATATGTTTGAAGATATGGCTGACGAAGTTGGAGAGTTCAGAAAAACAGATGAAAGAAAATATGGAAAAAAAGTTGTAACATTCTATACAAGATAAATATAGGGGTGGATTCATGAAAAAGGATAGTTTTGAGTTTAATATTAATGAGATTGATATGATAATTGAAAAATTAGATAGTGGAGAGTTGTCTTTAGATGAATCAATAAAAGAGTATGAAAAGGCTATGAAGTTACTGAAAAAATCCTCTGATATTTTAAATAAAGCAGAGGGGAAAATAATAAAGGTAACATCTGATGGAAATGAGATATATCTAGAGGTGGAAAAGGATGCTTAAAGATTATTTGAAATCTAAAAGAGAGTTGGTTGATTCAAAGATAGAGTTTTATCTAGATAGATTGGAATATCCAAATGTTATTGCAGAAGGGATGAGATACTCTGTTTTAAATGGTGGAAAAAGATTGAGACCAATATTGCTATTAATGGTGTTAGATCTTTATAAAAAAGATTTAGAACTAGGTATTCCATCTGCTGTTGCAATAGAATTAATCCATTCTTACTCTCTGGTTCATGATGATCTACCTGCTTTAGATAACGATGATTATAGAAGAGGAAAACTTACAACGCATAAAAAGTTTGGTGAAGCTGAGGCAATTCTAATAGGTGATGCACTATTAACTCATTCATTTTCAATTGTTACAGATGAAACGGAAAGAGTTGCTCCAGAAAAAGTTTTGAAAATCATAAGTATGATATCTAGATATGCGGGTATAAATGGAATGATTGGTGGCCAGATGGTAGATATTGAAAGTGAAAAGAGAAAAGTTTCTTTAGAAACTTTAGAGTATATTCATACTAATAAAACTGGAAAATTATTGAAATTACCAGTGGAGATTGGAGCTATAATTTCTGATGCAACAAAAGATGAGTATACAGCTTTAGAAAAATA
>JBOFTG010000166.1:0-2768 GCA_051651945.1 Fusobacteriaceae bacterium
TGATTAGACCTTTGGTTCAGTCTGATGGATATATTGAGATTGGTAGTAAAAAAGAGGGTTTATATAAAGATGAGAAGGTTAAGGTGGTTTTAAATGGATAGAAATAGATATATAGACAATATGCCCTTGGAAAAAGCAAGGGATATTTTTTTTGAAAATATTAATTTAAAGAGAAAAAAAGAGTTCATCTCAACTTTGGAGAGTTTGGGAAGAGTTACAGCCTCATCTGTTTTTGCAAAAAGATCATCACCAGATTACTGTGCTAGTGCTATGGATGGGATATTGGTTTTTGCAGAAAAAGTAGAGAATGCAGATGACAATAATCCAGTATATATAAGAGAAAATATTGATTTCAGATATATAAACACAGGAAATCCTATAGATTATTCCTTAGGAGATGCTGTTATAATGATTGAAAACGTAATTGAAGAGGAAGAGGGTAGAGTAAAGATATATAAAAATGTTAAGCCCTTTGAAAATATTAGACCTATGGGTGAAGATATCATAATAGGCGAGATGATTTTAAAAGAAAACCATCTTATAAGAGCCGAAGATATTGGAGCTTTAATAGGTGGAGGTATAAGAGAGTTAGAGGTTATAAAAAAACCAACAGTTGGGATAATTCCAACTGGAGATGAAGTGATAGATATATTCAAAGATGAGTATAAATCTGGAAGTGTTGTAGATTCAAACTCATATATGTTTAGTGCTCTAATAAAAACTTGGGGAGGAGAAGCTCATATTCTTCCTAGAGCAAAAGATAATAGAGAGGATTTAAAAAAAGCTTTGGAAGATGCTGTAGAAAAATATGATATCATCTTAATAGGAGCGGGTTCATCAGCTGGAGGAAAAGATTTTTCTCGTTGGTTAATTGAAGAGGTGGGAGAGTTACTGGTTCACGGTATCGATATAAAACCTGGAAAACCAACAATTTTAGGACACTATAATGGCAAACCACTATTAGGTATTCCAGGTTATCCAGTATCAAGTTATATAGCAGTTGACAATTTCTTAAAACCTCTTTTAGAAATTTTAACAGGGGTAGAGCAAGAGGAAAACTATGTGGAAGCTGTACTTTCTAAAAATCTAGTTTCATCTCTTAAGCACAGAGAGTTTGTAAGAGTTGTTATCTCAAAAATTAAAGATGAGTTTATAGCCAATCCATTATCAAGAGGAGCTGGAATGACAACAAGTCTTGCTAAAGCTGATGGGATAATCTTGATAGATAAAAATTGTGAGGGTGTCAAGGCGGGAACTAAGTTAAGAGTAAAACTCCTAAGACCACTTCGTGAGATAGAAGATTATCTAATCTCAATAGGAAGCCACGATATAATAATGGATCTTATAGGTGATAAAATAAAACTTGTATCTACACATGTTGGAAGTTTTGGTGGTATTCTGAGCATAAAAAGTAGAAAAACACATATCGCTCCTATCCATATTTTAGATGAAAAAACAGGTGAATATAACACTCATATCTTAAGAAAATATTTTCCAGATGGAGATGTTGCTCTTATCAAAGGTATAAAAAGAGTGCAAGGTATATTAGTAGAAAAGGGTAATCCCCTAAATATAAAAGGTATCAAAGATATAGTGAGAGATGGTATACAATTTGTAAATCGTCAAAGAGGTTCTGGAACAAGAGTTCTTCTTGATTATCTTTTGGATGTTGATGGGATAGATTGTAAAAATATAAATGGTTATGGAAGAGAGAGAGCAACACATCTAGAGGTAGGAATGGCAATTAAATCAGGTACAGCCAATATGGGTCTTGCAATAGAAGAAACAGCCCATATCTTAGATCTGGATTTTATTCCATTAAAAGATGAGGAGTATGATTTCTTAGTTTTAAAGGAAAATTTAACAGATAAAAAAATTGAAAACTTTATAGAATTTTTAAATTCACAATATTTCAAAGATAAGATAGATAGTATGCAAGGGTATAAATTAAATAATGGTGGAGATATAATATGTTTAAATTAAAAAAAATAATTTTAGGGTTAAATTTGTTGTTAGCAGTAACAGCTTATTCAGAAGAGATTTTGATAGGAACAACTACATCACTTGATGATACTGGATTTTTAACGGAACTTTCTAAACAACTTAAAGATGAGAAAAAAGTAGATATCAAATGGATAGCCAAAGGTACTGGTGAAGCCCTAGAACTTGGTAAGAGAGGAGATGTGGATGTTTTATTTATCCATGATCCGGTTAGAGAGGATAAATTTATAAAAGACGGCTATGGCGTGAAGCGTCACCCACTAATGTATAACCATTTTGTACTTGTTACCTCTCAAGATTTTAATTTAGATGGTTTTCCAACAAAAATTGGTGAGATAATGTCTAAGATTCAAAAAGATAATATCCCATTTCTATCAAGAGGAGATAAGTCTGGAACTCATAGTAAAGAGAGAGCTCTTTGGAAAAATTTAGGAATAGAGCCTAAATTTTCAAATTATAAAGAGATTGGTCAAGGCATGGCTAAAACTCTACATATAACAGCTGAGATGGACGGAATAACACTTTCTGATAATGGAACTTTTTTCTCTTTAGAAAAATCTTTTAAGCTAAAAGAGATTCCTATGGAAGAAGATAGTTCATTAAAAAACACATACTCAGTAGTCCAACTTTCAGGTGTAGAGATTGAGAAGAAAAACGAGATAAAAAAGATGGTAGAATTTTTAGAATCTCCAAAAGGTAAAAAAATGATAGAAAATTATGGAAAAGATAAATTCCGAAAATCACTTTTTAATAATCTCTAAAATTGT
>JBOFTG010000167.1:0-3543 GCA_051651945.1 Fusobacteriaceae bacterium
GATGCCATTATTGGAAACAGTAATAATCCTCCCATCTCAGCAAGTCCTGAAACTCCTGTGAAAATTGAGAAAAGCTTTTCTTTTCCTACAACATATTTAAAATAATATATTGCAACTCCTCCAGATAATTGAACCATAAGATTAAAAACTAATATTGTTCCTATAAGTGCTACAAGTTGATCATTTTTAAGTATCATTCTAAAAGCTGATTTTAAATCTATCTTTTCAGCTTTATTCTTTACTGGAATCTGCTCTTTAACATTAAAAAATACTAAAATTTCAGATAGAATAAATACAACTGCTATCCCTATAGCAAAAACAGAAAATCCTTTTATGCTATCTCCTTTACCAAGAAAACCTATAATAGATAGTCCAAAACTTCCCATTATAAGCCATGCACAACTTGCAAAAATTCTTGGAATTACAGCTATCTGCTCTCTATCTTTTTTACTCTTAGCAAGAGATGGTATCATCGACCAATATGGGATATCCATTACTGTATATGTCATTCCCCAAAGAATATATACTATCGATGTATATATGTAAAGAGAGTTTCCACTTAGCCCTGATGGTTTTGTAAAAAGTGCTATAAGTGCTATTGAATTTAGTATTGTTCCCACTAAGATCCAAGGTCTAAATTTTCCAAATTTGCTACGAGTATTATCAACTATCATCCCCATAGCAGGATCATTAAACGCATCCCACATTCTAGCAACTAGGAAAAGTGTTCCTGCAAAAGCAGGAGCTATACCTATAACATCTGTATAATAGTACATTAAAAATATATAAACAATCGAACATGCAAGATCTTTCCCTAAAGCCCCTATTCCATAAGATAATTTTAATCTGTTGCTTAACATTTTACCATTCACCCCTTATATTCAAAAAAATTTAAATAAATTTCAATATAATACTGCTATAATCACCCTCTAACTTTAAATCTACACCTACATTCATCAGATAGTTCCCCGATTTTTTAAACTCTCTACCAGATATTTCGTAGGTATATTTTTTTTCTGGATTTAGATTTCTCATTTTTACTCTTACACCTTTATGACCAATCTTTGTCATAGGTAAAAACAGATATAAAAGTGACTCATCTTTATAGTTATATTGGAATATTTCATAACTATTTGCTGAACTATTTTCTAATCTGTGAAATTCACCATTTTGAACTATCTCTCTAATCTCTTTATATTCTGAAATCATCTCTTTAGACAGTGCAATCTCATCCTCTCCAAATTTAAATATATTACAACCTATTCCCAAAGTTCCCATCATAGCACTGTGATATCTGAATTTTAATGGTATCTCTCTTTTGGATAAGAAGTTCGGGCAATCCGTTACCCATGCTCTCATAGCTTTAATCGGATATATATATGAGTATGTTCTCTGAATTACTAATCTATCCAAAGCATCTGTATTGTCGCTTGTCCAAAAATCATCAAAATATTCTAATGTCTGAAGATCCGTTCTTCCACCACCAGATGCACAAGCTTCTATCAATACTCTTGGGTGTTTAACTTTTATCCTATCCACAATCTCATAAACTTTCATAATATGAGTATACCAGATTGACCTGTCTCCACCAGTTTCCGAGATAGGTCTATTTACATCCCACTTGATATAATCTATCTTATTCTCACTCAGAAGTTTATCGATCATATCGTAAATAAATTCTGTAACTTCTGGTTTGCAAAGATTCAATACCAGTTGACCTCTTGAAGTTTCAGGCTCTCTTCTATGTGATGAATATATCCAATCCGAATGGTTTTTATATAAATCTGAATTTGGATTTACCATCTCGGGCTCTATCCATATCCCAAAATCCATTCCCAAATCTTTAACTCCATCTATAAGAGGTTTCAAACCTTCTGGAAACTTCTCTTTATTAACCCACCAATCTCCTAATCCATCATTTATGCTATCTCTTCTTCCAAACCAACCATCGTCAACTACAAAAAGTTCTACTCCAATCTCTGATGCTTTTTTTGCAAGTTTCAGCTGTTCATCTGCGTCAACTTTAAACTCTGTAGCTTCCCATGAGTTATAAAGTACTTTTCTAGTAGCTTTGTTTCTCATTATTGATTTCCCATAATCGTGAAGTCTGTGACTCATCTCTCCTAAACCATTTTCAGAATATCCAATTACTAATTTAGGAGTTTCAAATCTATCCCCACAATTCAAATCTATCTGAAAATCATAATCATTAATTCCCATCTGTACCAATGTATGCCCATACTGAGTCTGCTCAATTATTCCTTTGAAATTCCCACCCTGTTTTAAAACTCCAAAGTAAACCTCGCCACTCTCTTCCTCTCCATTTTTATCCAGTATAAAGTATGGATTATGGTTGTGTGTTGAAACTCCTCTTCTATTTTCAAAATATATCTTTCCATGGCTTACCTGTTGAGTAAATCCTTGATGCTCAGCTCCCCAATGTCCAAAGCTATTTCTAAATCTCAAATTGTTTTCTGGAATATGAACTTGTGCCGAGTATATCGAATCAATCTTTATATTTTTCTCTCCACAATTTATAATCTCTGTCCATCTTTCAATAAGATCTAATTCTTCTATTGCTTTATAATTAAGTTCTATATAAAGTCCATAAATCTCATCTTGTAAATTTACTTTCAGATGATCTCCATCTAATCTATAACCTGTATACTTAGCACGAATCTCACGAGTTCCATCTCTAAACTCTACTTTCAGACATGTCTCCTTATATCTAAAGCTCCCATGCACAGGATACTCTTCATTAGTGATCTCTGCCACTGGATCGTTTGTAGAAACTTCATTTATCACAGGAATTTCAAACTCATCTATACAATCTATCTTTTTTCCCCAATAAATATTTCTTAAGTAACCTGCTTCATCTACACAAAAAGCATATGAATTTTTCAAAGTTTTAATTAAAAACCTGTTTTCTTTAACTATTATTGCCATTCTTCCCCCTTAATTCAAACTCTCTTTCTTTATAAATTTTGTTTTTATCTTTTTTACTATATATCTCTCTTTCCCCTCTATCATCTGAAAAAGTGTCTCAGTTATAAGCTCTCCATCGTGAGATATTGAAGATAATTTTGGTGTCATATAATCTGTAAAAAGCATATTATCGTATCCTACAACCCCTATATCTTCTGAAACTCTTATGCCTCTCTCACGAAAAGCCTCAATCACTCCAACCGCCATAGCATCGTTCATGGCAAAAACATTATCAAATCTATTTGGATCTATTATTTTTCCTACTCTATAACCACTGCTTTTATAAAAGTCCCCTTGAAAAAACTCTATATAAAACCCCTTTCTTCTTCCCAACTCTTCTAGTATATCTATTTTTTTTATAGTTGATACAATCGAACCGTTACTACCCGTTACCACTGCTAATCTTTTTTGGTCTCTCTCTTCTAAAAAACACATCATCTCTTCAATCCCTGATGAAATATCAGATATAATCGTATTGTACTAACCTTTCGTATCTAGATCAAACATTATAACTTGAGTAGATTTTAATTTTTTTAACTCTTCAAGATTTGGATCATC
>JBOFTG010000168.1:0-1728 GCA_051651945.1 Fusobacteriaceae bacterium
GAAGAGAGAAGAGATAAAATATACAGAGATTTAAAAAAAGCAGATAAGATAATATGTATATGTGAAGAGATGAAAAAAGAGGTTTTAGAAGAGTTTCAATTAGATGAAGATAAGATAATAACTATATATAATGGGTTGGACTTTGAAAAAATTAGAAATATGAGTAAAGAGATAGAAAAATTATCAGAAGAAGAGTTAAAACTTATTTCAAATAACTATGTTCTAATGGTTTCAAGATTAGAAGAAAAATCAAAAGATTTTGGGACACTTATAAAAGCTTTTAAAAAAGTTCAGGAATCTGATAAAAATCTTCTATTATATATAGTTGGAGATGGACCTGATAAAGAGAGTATATTAAAAAAAATTCAAGAATTAGGATTAGAAAAAAAAGTGTTTCTTTTAGGAAGAAAAGATAATCCATATATATGGATGAAAAATTCTAAAGTTCTTATACAATCAAGTTTTTTCGAAGGATTTGGTTTGGTTCTTTTAGAAGGGTTAATATTAGGAAAAAAAATAGTTTCTACTGATTTTAAAACAGGAGCAAGAGAGATTTTATCAGATGGAAAATTCGGAAAGATAGTTCCAATTGGAGATTATGAGAAGATGTCAGCAGAAATTTTAAATTTAATTAAAGGTGACAAAGATTTAGAATTTAATTTGAAAAATGAAAATTTTGATCAATTTAAAATACACAATACTGTAAGACAGATAGAAGAGATACTGTCTAGGTAATTAAAAGAGGAGAAGCCTTATGAAAAAAAAGAGACTTTTAGAAATATTGGAAAAATTTAGCAGTGTGAGGATAGCTGTTGTGGGGGATATGATGCTAGATGATTACATCATCGGAACAGTAGACAGAATATCACCAGAGGCACCTGTTCCAGTTGTTAAAGTAAAAGAGGAAAGATTTGTATTAGGAGGAGCTGCTAACGTGGTGAATAACCTTGCAACTCTTGGAGCCAAGACTTTATCATATGGAGTTATAGGGATAGATGAGGGTGGAGATCGTTTAATAAAATCATTTGCAGACAAGAATATAGATTCTACAGGTGTGGTAAGAACACATGAGAGACCAACTATAGTAAAACGTAGAATCATAGCTGGGCACCAGCAACTACTAAGAATAGATTGGGAAGAGAGTGATGCAATTTCAAAAATCTCTGAAGATCTGATAATAGAAAACATAGAGAAAAATATAGACAATATAGATGCCATAATATTATCAGATTATGATAAAGGTGTGCTTACCAAAAGAGTGGCAGAAGAGATAATAAAGATTGCACGTGAGCATGGAAAGATAGTTACAGTTGATCCTAAGCCTAAGAATGTTATGAACTATGTAGGAGCAACGTCTATTACACCAAATCGTAAAGAAGCTATAGAGTGTCTTGGAAAACCTGAGATAAAAGATGTTCACGAGATAGGAAAAGCTCTTAAAGAGAAACTGAATTTGACTAACCTTCTGCTTACTCGTAGTGAAGAGGGGATGAGCTTGTTCCAAGAAAATGGAGTAATAGATATCCCGACATTTGCAAAAGAAGTTTATGATGTAACAGGAGCCGGAGATACTGTAATCTCTGTTTTCACACTAGCAGCAGCTTCTGGAGTTGACTACAATGAAGCAGCCAAGATTGCAAACGTAGCAGCTGGAGTTGTTGTAGGAAGAGTAGGAACATCTACAGTTACAAAAGAGGAAATTCTAGAATTCTACGAGAGAATATATAG
>JBOFTG010000169.1:0-2841 GCA_051651945.1 Fusobacteriaceae bacterium
AGAAAGCGGAACAGCATCAAAATTTTTTATATTGAGAATTTTAGGTTTAAACATACCGTTAATATATATACTATCCTATTTTATTGGAGCTAATGGAGTATGGCTTGCTTTTCCGGTGGCAGACACCGTATCAGCAGTTATAATAATAGTGTATGCCCGAGTTAAATTAAGAGAGTTGGTAAAAAAGTAAAAAACAGAAATTAAAGGAGAAAATTTATGATAATATGCCCTATATGTAAAAAAGATTTAAAAAGAGAGGAGAAAAGATACATCTGTGAAGATAATCACAGTTTCGATATCTCTAAACAGGGACATGCCAATCTTCTACTTTCTAATCAGAAAAATAGTAAAAACCCAGGAGATAATCGTGAGATGGTTCAGAGTAGAAAAAATTTCTTAGAAAAAGAAAATTATTCAGGAATATCTGATAGGGTAAACGAAATTTTAAAAAATAATCTGGTAGAAGAGAGAGCAATAGATATTCTAGATATAGGCTGTGGTGAGGGATACTATACGGGAAGATTAAAAAAATATCTGGATAGTCATGGAATAAAAAATAGTATAACAGCTATAGATATATCTAAAGAAGCTGTTATAGCTGGAGCTAAAAGTTATAAAGGTATAAATTGGATTGTTGGAAGTGCTACATCTCTTCCTATAAAAGATGAATCTCTGGATTTTATAATATGTATGTTTGCAAAGATAGATCCAATTGAATTTAAGAGAACCTTAAAAAAAGGTGGAAAGCTTCTAATTGTTTCGACTGGTGAAAATCATCTTGAAGAGATGAAAGAGGTAGTTTACGAGAGTGTGAAAAAAGATTTTTACCTTCCAGTTGAAGATGAATCTCTTAAAATATTCAATCATAAAAGTAGTGTAACGCATAACTATGTAACAGAGATAAAGGGTAAGGAGACGATACAAAATCTTTTTAATATGACTCCTTACAGATGGCGTAGCCCAAGAGAGGGGATTGAGAGATTATTTAACCTCGAGAGTTTGAAAACTAAGATAGAAGTTACAATAGATATATTTGAAAAATAAAATTACTGTTTTTTTAGGGATTCTCTCTCAACTTTGGAGAAGATACAACCACAAAAATCTTGTCTGTATAGCTCGTGTTCTTTAGAAAGTTGGATACTTCTGAGATATCTTCCTTTTTTTTTGAAATCTCCAAATAGATAGGTAACTCCATATTCTTCTTGAAGCTCAACTCCTATATTATTTATCTTTTCTGAATTTTTAAGAGGGCTAATACTAAGTACTGTTGTGAAATAATGAAATCCTAACTCTTTAGCAAGTTGGGCAGTTTTTTCCATTCTCAGTCTATAACAGATGGTGCATCTTTCACCACCTTCGGGAGATTCTTCTAAACCTTTGACAGGAATAAAAAAATCGTTTTTTGTGTCATAGTTACCCTCTAAAAATTTAAGATTAAGATTGTTTTTTTTGATATACTCTAGATGTTCATCTTTTCTTTTAGTGTACTCTTCTGAATCGGTGATGTTAGGATTATAAAAGAGTATAGTTATATCAAAATAATCGGCAAGAAATTCGATAACAGCAGAGCTACAAGGAGCACAGCAAGAGTGTAAAAGTAGAGATTTTTTTTCGGGTGAGATTTTTTTTAACATCTCAACCATAATGTTTTCATAATTTAATTTCATAGTTTCCTCACAATATTTAAATGGTATAATACACGATATTATATCACAGATAATGAAAGAAAAAAACAGTTAATAAAACATCTATTTTATGGTATAATTAAAAATAGTTATCAAAAATTAGACATTTAAAAATATATAGGAGTTGAAAAAATGAAAATTTCAAAAAGAGATGCTTTAGAATGGATAGAATTTTTATCTTCTCTACCTGGAGATAAAAAAGAGGTAGTAGAAAGATATGAGACAGTAATAGGATCAATATTTAGACAGATAGAGCTCTCTGTCAATGACAACTTCAAAAAAAAGATGGAAGAGATTCCAAATCTTAAAAATCTAAAAGGTAGAACTCAGTTTGTAGGAGATAAAGATAGATTTCCTAAAGGGTGTATCTCATGTCTTTTCGGAACTGGTCTTGGTGGAGTGAGAAAAACTAATAGATGTAATCTAGCATGTAAGTTCTGTTATTATTATGATAACTTAGATAGCCAAGAGATAATTCCAGAAGATATGTGGGAGATAGGTGAATCACTTTATTACGAGGAGGATATAGATCTTCTTCTATCAATTCAAGAGAAACCATCAGGAGTAGCATATGTATATTTAGAGCCATTTTTAGAGATAGAAAAATATTATCCAATAGTTAAAAAATTCCATGATGCAGGGATATATCAGCATATGTATACAAACGGTTCTCTATCAACAGAGGAAAATTTAAAAGCCTTAGCAGAAGCTGGATTAGATGAGTTAAGATTTAATCTTGGAGCTGTAAAATGTTCTGATAAGGTTATAGAAGCTATGAAGATAGCAAAAAAATATTTTAAAAGTGTAGGGATAGAGACACCTATGACTCCTGAATTTTTTGAAGCTTTTATAGAGAAAAAACAAGCTATATTAGATACAGGATTAGATTTTATAAACTGTGCCGAGCTACATTTAGGTGAAGATAATGTAAATAATTATTCTGGAGAAAAGCTTTATATGGCAAGACGTGGATATATTTCACCAATCTGGTCACGTGAGATAACATTGAAACTTATGAAAATGTCACAAGATGAGGATTGGGGAATAGTTGTTCATGATTGCTCAAACCACACTAAGTTTTCTCGTGAGATAAATAAAAATTCAAAACTTAAGATGGGGTTTGGAGCTAATACATATAGAAGTGAATTTGATAGAG
>JBOFTG010000170.1:0-2518 GCA_051651945.1 Fusobacteriaceae bacterium
AAAGAAACAGTAGGGAAACTTACTTTGGAAAAAAAGTTTGAGAAAAAACTAATCGAGAAACATCTAAAAGAGGGTAATATTTTTTTTGAGAGAAAAATAAAAAGTTTTGATGAAGAGAGATTAAAAAAAGAGTTAGTTGAAAAAGTTTTTAAAGAGGATACTGAATTAAATGAAGAGCAAGAGAAAATAAAAAGTGGAATTGAAAATTCAAATAAAAGACATTTTCTTATTAGAGGAGTAACAGGTTCAGGAAAAACAGAGATATATATCCATATTATAAAAAGAGCGTTAGAAAAAAATAAAGGTTCTATATTTTTAGTTCCAGAAATTTCTTTGACTCCACAGATGGTTAAAAGATTTAAAATCGAATTTGGAGAGGGAGTTGCAATCTTACATAGTAGATTATCACCTACAGATAGAGCAAAAGAGTGGTATAGTATTTATACTGGAGATAAAAAAGTAGTTTTAGGTGTTAGGTCAGCTATATTTGCACCTGTACAAAACTTGGAGTATATAATAGTTGATGAAGAGCATGAAAATAGTTATAAGCAAGATAGTTCACCGAGATATAACGCTAAGTTTGTAGCTATAAAAAAAGCTGAGCTAGAGGATGCCAAAGTGGTTTTAGGCTCGGCAACGCCCTCGATTGAAAGTTACTACTATGGCAAAAAGGGTATCTTTCAACTGTTTGAGATAGAGCACCGTTATAAAGATGCAAAGTTACCAGAGATAGATATAGTAGATATGAAACAAGAGCAGGACAGTTTTTTTAGTGAGAAACTATTAGAGGAGATGAGAACCGCACTTTTAAGAAAAGAGCAGATTATTTTACTTCTGAATAGGAAAGGCTATTCAACTTTAGTTCAGTGTGAGGATTGTGGGCATATGGAAGAGTGTGAACATTGCTCTATAAAACTCAACTATTATGCAAGTAACGGTAGTTTGAAGTGTAATTACTGTGGCATATCAAAAAAGTATACTGGAAGATGTTCAAAGTGTAATAGTAAGAATATGAGCTTTAGTGGGCGTGGAGTTGAAAGAGTTGAAGAGGAACTAAGAAAAAGGTTTCCAGTAAATATAATAAGGGTAGATGGCGAAGTTTCGAAAGAAAAGGATTTCTATGAAAATATGTACAATGATTTTTTAGCAGGAAAGTATGATATTATGATTGGAACTCAAATGATATCAAGAGGTCTTCATTTTCCAAATGTAACTTTAGTTGGAGTAGTAAATGCTGATACGATCATGACTATTCCAGACTTCAGATCAGGAGAGAGGACATATCAAATGATAACTCAAGTTGCAGGAAGAGCTGGAAGAGGCGAGAAGAATGGAAAGGTAATAATTCAAACGTATCAACCTGAAAATTATATAATAGAAAAAATTCAAGAAAATAGTTATGTTAATTTTTATGAGAAAGAGATAGAGAAAAGAGAGATATTGTCATATCCACCATTTTCAAAAGTTATAAATATAGGTATATCTTCAGTAGAAGAAAGTGGATTAGAAGAATATAGTCACGCTGTTTTTAAAGAGGTTCAAGATGAGAGTGTAGAAGTATATGGACCTATGAAATCTTTGGTTTATAAAGTTAAAGGTAGATATAGATGTAATATTTTTGTAAAGGGTAGCAGAGAAAATATAAATTTATTTAAATTGAAACTAGAGGAAAAGCTAAAAAAAGTTGAGAATAAAAAATATAGAGTTGTTGTTGATGTAGACCCGATTAATCTAATATGATATAATATCTATTAGAGAAAAAGAGAATTGGAGGAAATAAAGATGGTATATGATATAAAAATATATGGAAATGAATCTTTAAGAACTGTTGCAGAGCCAGTAGAGGCAATAACACCAGAAATTATAGAGATTTTAGATAATATGGTTGAAACTATGCATGAAGCAAATGGTGTTGGATTAGCTGCTCCACAAGTTGGAATAGCAAAAAGAATAGTAGTAATTGATGTTGGGGATGGAGTTATAAGAAAAATTATAAATCCAGAACTAATAGAATTATCAGATATAGTTGAAAATGAAGATGAAGGCTGTCTAAGTGTTCCAGGTGTTTATAAACCTGTAAAAAGATCAGTAACTGTAAAAATAAAATATATGAATGAAAAAGGTGAAGAGGTTATTGAAGAGGGAACAGGCTTATTAGGAAGAGCTTTCCAACATGAATATGATCATTTAGAAGCAATTTTATTCGTAGATAAAATATCACCAGTTGCAAAAAGGATGGTTTCTAAAAAGTTACAACTTTTAAAGAAAGAATCAGGTAAAAACTAATGAAAAATCTACTTTGGATAATCCCATTGGTTATACATTTTGCATTTTTAGGACAAAATATATTTAGATCATTTATAAAAATCGATAAGTTAAAAATAGAGCAAGAGATAAAGATTAAAAAGAGAAAAGAGATTGAAAGCTTGATTGTTAAGTATGATGAAATGATTGAGGATATAAATAATCCCTTTTACAGAGAAAGAGTAGCTAGGAATCAACTCCAAATGGTTTTACC
>JBOFTG010000171.1:0-1911 GCA_051651945.1 Fusobacteriaceae bacterium
ATTTGCTACTGTTACACTATTTGTAAGTTTTTTTAATGAATCCATAAACTCAATATACCCTTTCTGAGTATATATACTTATAGTATACACTTTATGTTCTCCAAATTTTTTACTTATAGAGTATTTTATACCTATTTTAAGATTTGTAATTTCTTGCAATAGACCATAAAATCTACTAGCAAGAGTTATACTCTCAAATTTTAACTCTATATATTTTGAATCAAGGATATCTTTCGCCATCATAACGGCTTTTACCTCTCCCATGATCTCTAATTTAGACAGTCCTATTATCTCCATTACCTCTTTTTTAATCTTTTGACTATAAGAAGTCATCTCTCCCTCCTATTTTAACTCTGACCAGTTATCTCCTAGTGCACCATTTACAGAGAGTTTTACATTTTTAAATTCAACTGCATCTACCATCAATTTTTCCATTTTTTCTCTCCATATTTGGGCTGATAATTCATCTACCTCAAAAATAAGTTCATCATGGACTTGAAGTAGAAGTTTAATCTCAGAGGAATTTTTTATCTCTTTATAGATATCAACCATCGCTTTTTTGATTATTTCTGACGCTGTACCTTGAATAACACTATTTACAGCCATTCTCTCTGCCGAGTTCTTTATAGTTCTATTTTTAGAAACTATCCCTTCTATTTGACGCTTTCTTCCAAAATAAGTTGTAACATAGCCGTTATTTTCTGCAAACTCTATCGTTTTTTTCTCAAGTTCTTTAACTTTTGGATACTGCTCAAAATATGCGGTAATATATTCATTGGCTTCTTTTGTAGATATTTTAAGTTCTTTGGATAATCCAAAAGCTGTCTTTCCATATATTAAACTAAAATTAACTATTTTGGCTACTGTCCTTTGCTCTCTTGTCACTTCATCCTTCTCAGAAAGATTAAATATTTTTTTTGCTGTAAGTGTGTGTAAATCCATATTTTCTCTATAAGCTTTTATTAAGTTCTCATCTTCTGAAATTTCTGCAAGAACTCTTAGTTCAATCTGTGAATAATCTATTCCAAGTAGTTTTTTTCCACTATCAGCTATAAATCCCTCACGTATTCTCATACCCTCATCTGTTTTTGCTGGAATGTTCTGTAGATTTGGATTAGATGATGATAGTCTTCCTGTTGCTGTTCCTATCTGATTAAATGTAGTATGCACTCTACCCGACTTATCAGCTAACTTAGGAAGTGGATCTGAATAAGTTTGAAGAAGTTTAGAAAGTTTTCTATGCTTTAAAATTAGATCGGCAACATCATAACCTTTCTCACTTAAAGTTTCTAAAACTTCAACATCAGTTGATGGACCTGTCTTAGTAGATTTTATAATAGGAAGATTCAAAGTCAAAAAAAGTAAATTTGAAAGTTGTTTAGGAGAGTTTAGGTTAATCTTCTCTCCATTATTTATAGCATAAAGTTTATCTGATATCTCTTCTAGCCTCTCATTCAACTCTGTTGAATAAGTTTGAAAATATTTAGAATCTATCTTTATTCCAACTTTTTCCATATAAGCAAGTATCTCTATTAGTGGTAGCTCAATCTCTCTTTGTGATTTCTCAAGTTCCATACTTTTTAATTCATGGTCTATCTTCTTATAAGATTGATAAAGCGATCTTGCAAATTCACCTATATATTTTCCCCATTCATCTGCTGATAAAAGATTTATTTCTTGTTTTCCAAATTTTTCTTTATAATCTTGAAGTTTTGCTTCACAATACCTATCGGCTAAAAGTGTGAAATCATCTTTAGTTGAAGATGTAATAAGATGATTTGATATTAAAAGGTCTGCTTCTATATCACCGCTCTCTATATTAAATCCCAAATGATATAATAATTTTGCATCATATGTAACTAAAGGTAATTTAAGCTCAAAAATCTTCTGTGCTTTTTCTATTGGAAGATT
>JBOFTG010000172.1:0-2956 GCA_051651945.1 Fusobacteriaceae bacterium
TCTGTATTCACTAAAACTATATCTTTCTCACCTTTAATATTAATCTCTCCTAAGATTGTTTGCTTTCCATAGATCTTGTTATCTGGAGATACTGGTATAGAGAGATGTGCTAGTGAAAATGTAAATGGATCCCATACTAAAGGCTCTTTAGTTTCTAATATTTCAATCTTTTTTCCCCGAGCTCGGTAAACTGTAGCTTGGGGATTTTTAGGATTTTCGTAGTTAGTAATAACAGTTATCTCTCCTTTAATTTTTGATTCTTTCAAGATATCTACAAATTCAAGGTTTCTAATTTTTTTCTTTAGAAACTCATTGAATTTACGATTAGCATCAAAAATAGTAAGTTCACCATTTTCATCTTGAATCTCACCTAAAATCTGAAATAAATCCCATTCATTTACTGTTGCATCTTCTAAAGATGTATAGGCATATATCGGTGGAAACTTCATACCGTTTTTACTTTTTGCATCAATTGCGGCTTTTTTTGATTTCGTAACTATCTTATCAACTTGAACTGCTGCATTTTTAGGAAACGAGTTGTATTTAGCACTATCATATTCTGGTAAAATATCCAACCATTCAAATTTCTTAAAATATGGTATTTTACTTAACCAGATATCTAAAAATGCAAATTTTGCTGCTGGATTTATTCCCATAGCTGGTGAATACCAAAAAAGTTTATCCGGTACTGGAAGATTACTATCTTCTAAATTTTCTTTAGCTGTATAATATAGAGAAACTGCTGCTCCTGTTGAATATCCAGCCATAAAAAATTTGCTGTCTGGAATATTTTCAATCTTTTTCTTTACCATCTGAGATCCAAATTTTGCTGTATCTACAAAATCTTTCCAATGGAGTTTTTTCATCTCTCCTGGGTGCGTTCCATGGTACTTATATCTAAGTGCAAGAACATAAAAACCTCTATCATAAAATATCTTTGCCAAATCTCTCGTCAAATATGGAGAATCTGAAAGTCCGTGTAAAATTAGAACTCCACCTCTTATCTTTTCAGGAATCATCTCATAACTTCGATTTAAATTTTCTCCATCACTATATGGATCACTAATATCTCCTTTTAGATATCTATTAAATTCATTTCCCTCTTTTTTTGAAACCTCATTATATGCACTATCCAAAAATACTTCTTCAGCTTTAAGATAATCAGCTAAATTTTTAAAATTTTTATAGTCAGGCTCCTCTAACTTACTCATTTCATGCCAAGATTTTAATTCAGATTCCGTATTTATAAATAGATAACCTCTACCTGCTGTAATTAAAAATAGTAGAGCTATCACAAAAGTAATAGGAAATAGTAAAAATTTTTTTATCAATTGAATCTCCCCTTTTAAATTTCATAGAGAGATTATACCATGATTTTTATCTAATTTTCTAAGAAAGTTACACTATTTTCTAAAACTAATGCTATTCCTGGAACTATACACTCCTCATTAACTACAAAATCTACTGAATGGAGAGGTGAATTTTCTCCCTCTTTAAATCCACAACCAAGACGAAACAATGCTCCTGGAATCTCTTTTGAATAAAAAGAAAAATCTTCGGCTCCCATAGTTGGGGTCATAATTTCAAAAACTTTTTCTTTACCAAAAAGTTTTAAACCATTATTTTTTATAATTTCAATTAGTTCTGCATTATTCTCTAAAGGAGGTTGTCCTACATTAATCTCTACATCACATTGCCCTCTAAGAGATGATACAACTCCTTTGCACACCTCTTCTAATCTTTTGTGTATGAAACTTCTCATCTCATCATTAAATGTTCTAATTGTTCCTTCCATCACAACTGATTCTGGAATTACATTTGCTGCACTACCACCATGGATTGTTCCAACAGTTAAAACTGCTGATTCAGTTGGTGCAATCTCCCTTGAAACAATATTCTGAATAGCAGAGATAACAGAGGATGATATCACGATGGGATCAACGCCTCTTTGTGGATAAGCTCCGTGACACTGTTTTCCACTTATTGTTATTTTAAATCTATCAGAAGAAGCTCCCATAGAACCACTTTTGTAATAGACATCTCCAGCTATTCCATCAGGCCAGCAGTGTAATGCCATTATTCCATCGGGTTTTGGAGATTCTAAAACTTTATTTTCTATCATATATTTAGCACCTCTTCCACCCTCTTCAGCAGGTTGAAAAATTAACTTTATGCTACCTTTTATTAAATTTTTATTTTCTTGTAAAATTTTTGCAACACCAAGTAAAATAGCTGTATGAACATCATGACCACACATGTGAGCTATTCCTTTTACTTTAGAGGCATACTCAAGATTATTCTTCTCATCTAAAGGAAGGGCATCAATATCAGCTCTAAGAGCTAGACATTTTCCAGGATTTTCTCCAGTAATAATAGCGACTACTCCAGTATCTTTAATTTTTTTCACATCTTCTATACCAAAACTAATAAGTATTTTTTCTATAAAATTTGATGTTTTCAACTCTTGAAATGCAAGTTCTGGTTCTGAATGAATATGTCTTCTATAACCTACAATTTCATTTTCTATATCTTTTGCAAGTTCAATAAATTTTGATTTTTTCATCTTAAACCCCCGGCCCAAGTGGAATATCAAAAGTATAAAATAAAATCAACACAGTAGTTTGAACTAACATTAATGCTATTGAAAATGGAAGTTCAAGAGCTATCATAGTTCCTACTCCAACTTTTCTAGAATTATTTTTTGTTTTGTATTGTTCAAGTAGACCTAAAATAAATGGTACAGCTCCAGCTATTGGAGAAATTATATTTGAAGAACTATCTCCTATTCTGTATGCTACTTGAGTCATAGCCGGAGAGAATCCAAGCATCGCAAAAAGTGGAACAAAGATTGGGGCTATTATCATCCATTTAGCAGAAGAGCTTCCCATAAAAAGATTTAATACAGCACACATCAAAATCAACGTAAATATCAATACTATTCCACTTGGATTTAAAG
>JBOFTG010000173.1:0-4739 GCA_051651945.1 Fusobacteriaceae bacterium
CATACTTCACCTCTCATCTTATATTATCGGTTATATTATAACATAATCAACTCAAAAATTGCATTTCAAGATTGAATTCTACATTTGAAGTTTGATTTTATACATTCTATCTAAAATTAATTTTTTATTTTGTAAAATAAAGTATAATATTTTTGAAAAATTAAAATATTAATCTTAGGAGGAAAAAATATGTTTACATTTTTAACGGCGATAGCTGTACTGGTTTTGGGGTATTTTTTTTACGGGAAATATGTTGAAAATGTTTTTGGTATTAATGAAAATTCTGCTACACCTGCAAAAAGATTGGCAGATGGAGTCGACTTTGTAGAACTTGATTGGAAACAAGCTTTTCTAATTCAGTTTCTTAATATTGCCGGATTAGGACCTATCTTCGGTGCTGTGGCTGGAGCTCTTTGGGGGCCTGTTTCTTTTCTTTGGATAGTTTTTGGATGTATATTTGCCGGTGCTGTTCACGATTATCTTTCAGGTATGCTCTCTGTGAGACATGATGGAGCTACAATTGCTGAGATTGTTGGATGCTATCTTGGAGAAAATGCTAAAAAAATAATGAGAGTTTTCTCTGTTGTTCTTTTGGTTTTAGTTGGAGTTGTTTTTGTAAATGGTCCAGCAGCTATCTTATCTAGTTTAACTGGAATAAATACTCTTATCTGGGTAGGAGTAATCATAGCATACTATCTTTTAGCTACTGTTCTTCCTGTTGATAAACTGATTGGAAAGATCTATCCTATATTTGGTGCTTCTCTTATAGTTATGGGATTAGGAATAGCTGGAGGGCTTATCTTTCAAGGATATGATATTCCTGAACTTACTATAGCTAATCTTCATCCAAAATCTACATCTATATATCCTTACCTTTTCATAACTATAGCTTGTGGAGCTATCTCTGGATTTCATGCCACGCAATCTCCTCTTATGGCTAGATGTATGAAAAACGAGAGAGAGGGAAGACAAGTTTTCTACGGTTCTATGATTGCTGAAGGAATTATAGCTCTTATCTGGGCTGCTGCTGCAATGACTTTCTTTGGCGGAACAGAGGGATTGGCTGCTGCTGGTTCTCCTGGTGTTGTTGTCAATACTATCTCTAATTCAATCTTAGGAAAAGTTGGAGGAGGGCTTGCACTTTTAGGAGTTGTAGCTTGTCCAATAACTTCTGGAGACACTGCATTTAGAAGTGCAAGACTTGCTATAGCAGATGCTATCAATTACAAGCAAGGACCTATAGCAAACAGATTTATAATTGCCGTTCCTCTTTTCGCAATAGGAATTGGATTATGTTTCATAGATTTTGCAATTATCTGGAGATATTTTGCTTGGTCAAACCAAACTCTTGCTACAATCGCTCTTTGGGCTGGTGCTGTTTATCTTGCTCAAGAAGATAAAAACCATTGGATTGCAACACTCCCAGCTACTTTTATGACGGCTGTGGTTGTTACATATATTCTTATTGCAGAAGAGGGCTTCAAACTATCTGAAACTATCGGTTATACTGTAGGCGTTTTAGGTGCTATAGCTTCTCTTGCTCTATTCATCTTTAAGATGAGAAAAAATATCACCCTAAAAGCTTAAGAGATATTTTATATCAACAATAAAAATGGAGATTCATCATTGAATCTCCATTTTTTTATCTTTCTAAAAGTTTCAATAAATTTTTCTCAAATTCATAATCTTGCTCAGATGTTCTTTTTTTAGGTCCTTTAGTTCTCTTTCCTGCATTTCTCATTTTCTGAGACATATGCCTACTAAAAAGAAGACTCTCAATATTAAATTTATTGTAGATAAGTCCATCTTGGTTGATCGCATCGGCTTCTTTAGAAAGTATAATAGAAGCGAGTCCGTAATCTTGAGTTACTATTATATCTCCGGATTCAGTTCTAGAAATTATTGCAAAATCTACAGCATCTGCTCCTTGAGGAACAACAAAAGTTTCAACTCCAGCTCTAATTATCTCGTGAGCTGTGTCACAAACTATTATGCACTCTATACCTTTTTCTTTAGCTTTTCTTATAGCTATATCTGTTACTGGACAAGCATCCGCATCAATTATTATTTTCATGAAATTTCCTCTTGTCTAAAATTTTCAGATAATATATCAGGATAATCGGAAAATATTCCATCTACACCCATCTCTTTTAAAGCCAGAGCACTCTCTTTACTATTTACAGTATAAACAAATATATCAAAACCGTAGCTTTTAAGCTCGTTCACCAATTTTTCTTGAGCTAATTCTACCGAGATATTTATACTTCTAATTTTGAGCGGCATCTTATTAAAATAATCTCCCATACATTTTGCCTCTTTATCTGTAAGCATTCCTATATCATATTTTGAAGATTTCAGATAAAATCTATTCAAAAGTTCGTGGTCAAAAGAAGAGATAATAATATTCTTTTTCTCGGGAAACTCTTTTAAAACATCTATCACTCGACCTTCTATATCTCTCATATCCGAGTCCATAGCTTTTATCTCTATATTTATAAACATATTGTCAGGAAGAGTATTTAAAAATTCCTGAAGTGTTGGAATTTTTTCATCCGAATACTCTTCCTGAAACTTATTTTTTAGTTTCATAGTTTTCAGTTCTTGAAGTGTAAAATCTTTTACATATCCTTTACCATTTTCAGTAAGATAATCTAAGCAAAAATCATGAATTACAACTACAAATCCATCTTTTGAGAGCTGTACATCAAACTCGATTGCCTCCGTATCCATTTGGACAGATTTTTTGGCTGCTGCCAAGCTATTTTGAGGTGTATAACCGGATGCTCCTCTATGTGCAAAAACTATCATGAATCCACTCTCCTAAAATATCATTTCAAAACTTCATTAAGATATTATCATGAAAAATTTACAAAATCAATTATAACAGATTGTGCTTTTTAATCTTTTGAAAAAATCTAAAAAAAATGATAAAATCAACAAAAGGAAAAAATTATAATTTGAAGGAGTTTATTTTGAAAAAAAATAATGTGGTTCGTGAACTTGAAAAAGAAAAGATAGATTTTAAAACACTTAATTATGAGTTTGATGAGAGTGATCTAAGTGCTATATCATTATCATGTAAAACAGGAATTTTTATAGGACAAATTTTTAAAACACTTATACTTTTCACCGATAAAAAAGAGTTGATTGTGGCTTGTATCCAAGGAGATGGGGAGCTAGATCTTAAAAATCTTGCAAAATTATCGGGTTGTAAAAAAGTTGAAATGGCTGGAGTTAAAGAACTTTTTGAAAATACAGGATATATTCGTGGTGGTTGCTCTCCCATAGGTATAAAAAAGCGTCATAGAACTTTTATAGATAAGAGTGCTGAAAATTTTGAAAATATCTATGTGAGTGCAGGAGTCCGTGGAACGCAGATAGAGATAAACCCCCATACCCTTATAAAATATCTTGGGATGGAGGTCTTTAATCTACAGATAGATACTATCTAAATTCTTATTTTTCGGGAGTACTCTCTTTAAATACCGAAGCTAGACTTACTAAATTTTGTATCTCAGAGGGGATAATAAGTTTAGTTGCTTGTCCATCTCCAATTTTGGCAAAAGTTTCCATACCTTTAAGAGCAAGAACCTCTTTGGAAATTTTTGCTTCATTTAAAAGTTTTATCCCCTCAGCATTAGCTTTTTGAACAAAAAGTATAGCCTCAGCTTCTCCTTCAGCATGTCTAATTGCAGATTCTTTCTGAGCCTCAGCTCTCAATATAGTGGCTTCTTTCTCAGCTTCAGCTCTTAAAATTTCAGATTCTTTTTGACCCTCAGCTACAAGAATAGCTGATTTTTTTTGTCCTTCAGCAATCAGTATCGATTCTCTTCTCTCACGTTCGGCTTTCATCTGTTTTTCCATAGCATCTTGAATCTCTCTAGGAGGTAAGATATTTTTCAGTTCAACTCTATTGACCTTTATTCCCCAAGGATCTGTTGCTATATCCAATACAGCTCTCATCTTTGTATTTATAGTGTCACGAGATGTTAAGGTTGAATCTAATTCTAAATCTCCTATTAAATTTCTTAGAGTTGTAGCTGTCAGATTTTCAATAGCATTAATAGGATTTTCAACACCATATGTATATAGTTTTGGATCCGTTATCTGAAAATATACTACAGTATCAATCTGCATAGTTACATTATCACGTGTAATAACTGGTTGTGGTGGAAAATCAAAAACTTGCTCTTTGAGAGAAACTCTTTTAGCAACTCTATCAACAATAGGTATCAAAAGTTTTAGACCTACCCCCCATGTACTTTGATAAGCACCTAGCCTCTCAATAACATAAGCTTGAGATTGAGAAACTATTCTCAGATGTGTAATCAGTAAAATTAAGATTAAAAATAGAAAAGCTGATAAAAACATAAAAACCATCCCCTTTATAGTTTGTTATCTAAGTATAACACAAATTTATTCTCTCTCTTCTAAAATTTTTTGTGATAAAAGAGTGATTCCTAAAAGAATAATCAAAATAACTGTATTTAAAGCTGAACTTTCAAGAAATTTTTTAGAACTTATCAGTTGGTAATTTACAAGTGGAAGCGTTGGGAAATAATTTATAATCTGCATCGTGTACCCCATAGTAAACTCTCCTAATAATAGGGCAAAAATTTGTAGATAAACTCCTATAAAAAGTTTTTTCATTATGGGAAATTCAATATAGATAAAATATCTCCACGACTGAGCCCCATCAATAAGAGCAGCTTCTCTTATACTTTTATCAAACTTTTTCA
>JBOFTG010000174.1:0-1957 GCA_051651945.1 Fusobacteriaceae bacterium
CCTTTCTATTTTTGTAAGTTGTATGGAAAAGATGATGACTAAGGTCTTTTCCTTCACTTATGTAATTATCGTACATCGCTATTACAGCACTATTTTTATGAGACTTTCTTACCTCACTATTTTTATCTTGAGAATATAAAACATCTCCTCTTAACTGTACATAGTTAGAACTTTCTCTTTCAGACATTTTAACATGAGGTTGTCCACCACCATTAATACATCCACCCGGACAAGCCATGAACTCTACAAAATGATAATTATTTTTAGCAATCAGATTCTCATCAAAAAATTTCATTATGTTAGCTCCACCACTTACAACAGCCAAGTTATAATCGTTTCCAGATATTTTAACAGTTGTCTCTTTGATTCCATCGAATCCTCTAACATCTCTATACTCAATATTTTCAAAAGATGAATCCTCTAAAATATCTTTTACAGATCTTACTGCTGCTTCCATAACTCCACCAGTAACTCCGAAAATTGTTCCTGCACCAGTATAACTTCCCATCATAGGATCGGCTTCAGATTCTTTTAGATTTTTAAAATC
The DNA here is from genome assembly GCA_051651945.1 of Fusobacteriaceae bacterium. Classification (GTDB taxonomy): domain Bacteria; phylum Fusobacteriota; class Fusobacteriia; order Fusobacteriales; family Fusobacteriaceae; genus JAGNZR01. Next base: position 548 of record JBOFTG010000174.1, read on the forward strand.
TATATTGTAAATTTTGATAAGGTCAGCAAGTTCTCTTGTTGTAAGAACAGCATCGATATCTCTATTTCCATTTGTCTCCATTTCCTCTCTTTCACTTTCAAATTTCTTAGCAACACATGTCAATACAGAAACTGTGAAAACAGATTTAGGATCGATTTTTTCAAGAGCTGGATAATAATTTTTTGTAGCTGCTCCAAAAATTTGTTGTGGTGATTTTGCAGTAGATAAGTTCCGAATATATTCTGGTTTGAACTGCTCTACAAATCTGATCCATCCCGGGCAACAAGATGTGAACATTGGGAAAGTTCCGCCATTTTTTATTCTATCTATTAACTCTATTCCCTCTTCAACTATTGTGATATCAGCTGCAAAGTTTACATCAAAGATCTTTCCGAATCCAATCTCTCTTAAAGATGAGTAAATTTTCTTAGTAACATCTGTTCCGATTTTACCTTGAAAAAGTTCTCCAAGTGATGTTCTTACAGATGGTGCCATTCCAACAACTACATGTTTAGAACTATCTTTTAGGGCATCAATAACTCTTTCAATATGTGATTTTTCACTAAGAGCTCCAACAGGACATGCAGCTATACATTGACCACAGAGTAAACAGTTAGTATCATCAAAACATTTTAGATTTTCAGGTCCTACAAATTCCTCTCCATCAATTTCATTTAATTGAATAATCGAAGTTCCCGCCTTACTTCTACAAATATTCACACATCTACCACACTTTAGACATTTAGTTCTATCTAAAGAGATCGATTTACTACGATTATCTTTAAGCTCTTCTCTATCTAAATCTTTTTTCATCTCAGTTTTTTTTGCACCAGTTTTTTTGATAAGCTCTAAGAACTCACAATTTTGAACTCTCTTACAAGTTCCACATTTAAAGTTATGATCATTCAATAAATCTGAGACTCTCTCTTTTTTAGATTCTTGAACTAATCTACTTGCTGTATTTAATATCATACCCTCTTCAACCAATGTAGAACATGAACCTATAAGTTTTTTATTTTTAACATCCTCGATTCTACAGATTCCACATCTAGTAATATCTGAACAATTTTTTATAAAACATAAAGTATCTATCTCTATGTTGTTTTCTCTTGCCACCTCAAGAATTGTTTTATCTGATTGAGCTATAATATTTTTGTTATTTATAATTAAATTAATTTCCATCCATTCCTCCTAATAACTATCAAACTTGAAAATATCTGATCACTTATTTTCTATATATTCCAATTTTATACTGTATTCAAAATAATGTCAATATTTTTTTGAACAGAAGTTCAAGAAATTGTTGACATTATTTCGAAAACGCAGTAATATCTATTTAAGTGATTACAAAATAATTTTGGAGGAATTTATGATGAACAAAAAAATTTCAATTGAAAAATTCAATTTTTT